>JAYNKS010000097.1:0-6875 GCA_038111345.1 Gammaproteobacteria bacterium
GGAAAACGTCTTTTTTGCGACCGGCGGATCGACCGCCGTCTATTCGGCACTTCGCTTCGTGATGTTCTACAACAATGTCTTGGGACGACCGGAGAAGAAGCACATCATCTCGCGGCAAAACGCCTACCACGGCAGCACCTATCTATCAGCCGCCGTGTCCGGCAAACCGCGAGACAAAAACTGGCTCGATACCCGACTCGATACCGTCCATTTCATTTCATCGCCCAACCCCTATCGTCGTCCGGATGGGATGAGCGTCGGCGCGTTTCGCGACTCACTCATAAAGGAGCTCGAGGACAAAATACTGGAGGTCGGCCCGGATCGGGTGGGCGCCTTCATCGCCGAACCCATTTTGGCATCTGGTGGCGTGATTGTGCCGCCGGAGGGATATCAGGCAGCCTGTTTGGAGGTCTGCCGTCGGCACGATGTGATTTACATCTCGGATGAGGTGGTCACGGGATTTGGACGTCTGGGTCACTGGTATGCCTCGGAGCCGGTTTTCGATATCTCACCGGACATTCTGATTTCAGCAAAAGGGCTGACTTCGGGCTACGTGCCGCTGGCAGCCACGGTGATCTCGAATCGACTGATTGAAGACATCAGTAAGAGTGTTGACACAGCCGCGGTGTTTTCCAACGGATTTACATATTCAGGGCATCCTGTGGCGTGCGCGGCGGCCTTGGCGAACATGGACCTGATCGAGTCCGAGGGGCTTCTTGAAAATGCGCGCGAGCTCGGACCCTACATGCAGGCGAAGCTTCAAACGCTTGCCGAGTTACCGATTGTGGGCGATGTGCGAGGTATGGGATTGATGGCCTGCCTCGAATGCGTAGCCAGTCAAGAAAGCAAGCAGCCGTTGACGCTCGATTATGAGGTCGGCCATCGAATTGACGAACACTGCCAGGAACTGGGACTGCTGGTCCGACCCCTGATCAATATGTGCGTTATGTCGCCTCCGCTTTGCATTACAGCGGAACAGATTGACGAGATGGTCAACATCCTGCGTGAGGGTATTTCTCGAACGATGGACGATCTTGAGAAAGAAGGTATCGCGAGTTTTCACTGACACCTGCGATCGTGTCAGCCCTTAAGCCAGGCGCTAGCGAGCGCTCACGTATCAGGTAGTAGCGATCGACGGATTGTGTGTCTGCGCGTAGGCGGCGCAAGCCGCCCAGTCTTCAGCGAAAAGGTCCCGCACGCGATCGAGACTCGCCGGCTCGATCAGAGGGCCTTTGTCTATCCACTGGGACGGGACCAGATGGGCAGCTCCCAACACCCCGTAACATGCCCAAAGCTTGAGGCGGCGCTGAACGCGATGCAATCCGGTGTGTTCAAGCGCGCCCGGTACCTCATCAAAAAGATACTTTCCGATTCGTCGCGACACCTTCAACTGTTTTTCACTCCAGGAGCTGTGTACGGTCGATAGGTCGATGCGCTCGCGCTCGTAGGTTGCCCCGGTGAATTGACACAGTTGATCAATGAGACGAAAGGGGTCGCGGCCAAGATCCTCGTGAAACAAGACTAGCGGGTGGGACCCAAAGCGCGCCTCGATGGACTCAATCATGGGCATGAATCGCATCTTCTCCCGACCCCAGATCAACGGGCGATCACTGTCAAGATCGGCATACGCCTCGAAGGGAAGGCTGCCACCGTTCTTTACGTAGCGACGGTAGTGAGAGGCGATCCACCGATCGTGTCGGCGAAGCACGAGGATGACCCGAGCGTCTGCCTTGAATGCCGCAAATTCATCGAGACGCTGATCGAGCCGAAACGCCGCCTCCCTCGAGATCAGGTAGCGCTGGTCCGAGGTGCTCTCGATGATGGACCGATAGCGTCGGTACCGGTCGCGATGCACATAGCGAATCCCCTTGAGCGCTGGGAATACCCGGTTCTGAAGATAGGTTGAGGCAGCCTTGCCCAGCCCTACGTGATAGTAAATCTGATAGTCGTTTGGATTGCGTGACACCTCGCGATACCTCGCTCCGCCAAAACCGAAACGACGGGTCTGTCTTAGCGCTCGCTCTGTGCCCGTAGGGCGAGATAGTTCATCAGGTCGATCAGCTCGTTATGCCCCCCGGCCAGGGAGACTTTGGTCCTGTATTTTCCATCGATAATGATGGTGGGTACGCCATCGGTCTCATAACGCCCGGACATCTGGTTGGCATTGGCCAGCATCGAGTCGACCCCAAAAGAGTTGAAGGTGTCGAGAATGGCTTTGGAGTCAACGCCTTGCTCGCCTGCCCAGGTCGCAACGTCCTCAACTGTTTTCATTCGCTTTCGCTGCTTATGAATCGTGTCGAAGTAAGCCTCGTGCAATTTATCGACAAGGCCGAGCGCGACAAAGGTGTAATAGACTCGCGCATCAAATGCCCAGGAACGATTGAGGACAGCCGGTAAGCGGACGAACTCGACAAAGTCAGGTTTACTTTTCAGCCATTTGTTCAGATAAGGCTCCAGCGCATAGCAATGCGGGCAGCCGTACCAAAAAAGCTCCAGCACCTCGATCTTGTCTCCGGTGCTGACCGGCTGAGCGACCATCAGTTCGAAGTAGTTGACGTCCTCCTCAAATTCCTGAGCGCCTGCCGGCAGGGTAAGAGCAAGCCATGTCGCAAGTATTCCGATGAATGTTTTCATAACCTGTTTCCTGAAATGCATAGCGGGGTCTCTAGTCGGGTAAGGCGTCTTGGATCAAATCCTTGAGGCCGTCGAAACTGCCGTTGCTCATGAGCACGATCTGATCCCCCGGGCGAGCCACCTTCACAAGAGCGTCGGCAATGGCGTCCACGCCATCCAAGACAATGAGTTTAGTGGTATCCGCATGAAGCGCAAGTGCGTGAGGATCCCAAGAGAGATCCGACCGTCGACGGACAATAGCCACGTCACAGAGGCTTAATGCGGTCGCGAGATCAGCCTGTTGGTCGCCGCGCTTCATCGTGTTGGAGCGTGGCTCAAGCACGGCGATAAGTGCGCCCGTCGGTGATGCCAAACGCAAGGTCTGCAGGGTCTCGCGCACCGCCGTGGGATGATGCGCGAAATCGTCATACAGAGCGATGGACCCGCCGGGATTAAGACGTTCAAGCCGTCGCTTGGGCAGTCGGAAATTGGCAAGCGCCCGACAAGCGCTTTTGGCATCGACGCCTGCCGCGTGACAGCCTGCGATCGCCCCTAGCGCGTTCGACATGTTATGACCGCCCATGATGGCCCATTCGACGGTGCCCACGGATCGGCGCTCATGAAATACTTCAAATTGGCGGCCGTCAGGCGTGAGCGGTTGCGCAAACCAGGTCTCGCGATCAGATCGGGTGCTGTAACGCGTTATCGTTGACCAACACCCTTTTTCGAGAACGCCCTCGAGTCGAGCATCGTCCGCATTGATAATCACGACGCCATCGCGAGGGATGCTTCTCAGCAGATAACCAAATTGTTTCTCGATATCACCGAGGGATTCAAAGATATCCGCGTGATCAAACTCGAGGTTTCCCAGGATCGCTACATCGGGTCGGTAATGAATGAACTTTGACCGCTTGTCAAAAAAGGCCGTGTCATACTCGTCGGCCTCAATCACGAACCAAGGCCCGGATCCAAGGCGCGCCGAACAGGGGAAGTTGCCCGGGATACCGCCGATCAGAAACCCCGGCTGATGACCGCATTGATCGAGGATGAAGGCGGCCATGCTGCTGGTGCTGGTTTTGCCGTGTGTCCCCGCGACGGCAAGAATACGCCGATCCGGAATCAGGGATTCCCGAAGCCAATGGGGTCCTGAGGTGTAGGGCACTCGCTCGGAGAGCACATGTTCAACCAGTGGATTCCCTCTGGAGAGCGCGTTTCCAATCACGCAAAGGGCGGTGTCCGGCGAGATAGCATCAGGCTGGTAGCCTTCAAACAGCGGGATGGCCTCGCTCTCAAGGAGCGTGCTCATCGGTGGGTAGAGGGATTCATCCGAGCCGCTGATCTTGAACCCCCGCTCCCGGGCGATGAGAGCGAGACCGGCCATGAAGGTGCCCCCGATACCCGCAATATGAATGACGTCTGTCAACCGGCGTTTTGACCGCTAATCGTCATGATCGTGTACATCACGGCCGACTGACAACCAACGATCACAAGCAAAGCAGTCCCGATCCCGGTTTCCATCGCCTGACGCAGGATGGACGTCATTACGGCCAGCGACCAGATGGCGATTCCAGCGGCGATGATTAAGGGCGTGGTCAGCAGCATGGCGGCCTGGGGATCGTCTGGGAGCAACCGCTCATGCCAGCCAAAAAACGGTAAGGCAATTATCTGGAGAATCGACGTCGCCCCGAACATACCGGTCAGGGTTTGCATGGAACGCTCGGATCGGCCCTTGAATCGAAGAATCAGGTGTATCAGGACAGAAAAAAGCAGGACCTGGCCAATCGAAAGAAGCGTGCCGCTGGCAAGACCCAAATTGGGCACGGCATTGGCCGCGTTGCTGACAATCGCGGCGCCTCCCGCGATAGCCAGTAGCGCCTCAGAGCGGGGTACGTCGTGCGCTTTGCCTCGGAATAAACAAAGACCGAAGAAAAGATGCAAAAGTTTGATCATGATCAATGGGCAGGAGAAACAAAACACGATGATATCATCAGACATACCGTTGCCCTTGCGCCGTTTGGACGAAATCACAGCCCAGAGCGTCTGCTGATGAGCAAGCCCCAAAGCTACATTGCCACTCAGGACGCGCTGGATGCGTTTGTAACAATCGCGACACAAGCGCCCTGGCTATCGATCGATACCGAGTTCGAGCGGATTAAAACCTTTTACCCCAAGCTGTGCCTGATTCAGATTGGAACACCAGACGCCGCCGTATGCCTTGACCCGCTCGCGGATTTGAATCTCGAGCCGCTTTGCCAAGTCCTGTCAGAAGGGCCGGCCGTAAAAATATTTCATGCAGCGCGCCAGGATCTGGAAGTGTTACACCATGCGCTGGGCATCATTCCCAATGGGTTATTCGATACGCAGATCGCGGCTGCTATGACGGGCTATGGCGACCAGGTGGGCTATGCGCATCTGGTCAAAACCATCTGCGATGTGGAGCTCTCGAAGGCGTACACGCGAACCCCCTGGTGTCGTCGCCCGCTCAGCGAGCAGGAGATTCTTTATGCGTTCGACGATGTGAAATATCTCGATGCGATCCACGACCGATTGGTTCAAGAACTGGCAGATAAGGATCGCACCCTTTGGCATGCGGAGGATTGCGCGTCCCTGCTCTCGGCAGAGTGGACCGATATCGACAGCGCGGGGGTAGAGAAAGTGGCGAAGGCGTGTAGCGGCCTCAGTCGCCAGGCGCAGAGCGTCGCCCATGCGCTTGCCATCTGGCGTGAGGAAGCGGCCAAAAGACGGGACCGACCGCGCGAATGGCTGTTAGCAACCCAGGCAATTGTTGCCTTGGCTGAGACGCGCCCGACCTCCTTGGCCGGGTTAGCGAAGACGCCTGAAGTCGAGTCGGGAACCGTAAAACATAGGGGAGATGAGATTCTTAAGGTCATCGCCGACGGCGAAAGAAACGCCGGCGACTTTGTGCCGAGGCTTCCCCCTGCGCGCCCGGACGCCAAAACCAAGGCGCTGGGCAACGCGATGTGGGAAGCCCTGGGTCGGCTGAGTGCCGAAGCGGGGCTTCCCACATCGTGTGTGGCCAAACGTGATGACATTCGAGCGCTGGCGTCGGGGCGCCGTGATCTTCGACTGTTGACCGGCTGGCGGTATGAATTTGCGGGTGCGGTGCTTGAAAAAATGGCGATTGAGGGCAGCTGAGGAGGGTTGGTTAAAATAAGTTCAGGTATTCACCGAAGTTAAGGAGGGTGACGACATGCCAGGATTGCGAACTATCTTAGTGCCGTTTAACAACGCTCAGCCGACGGCGCCGGCGGTAAAGGCAGCGAAAAAATTAGCCGAGGCCGAGGGCGCCTATATCGAAGGGGCCTATTGTCGGCAGGTGCTGCCGATTATCGCGGGCGAGGGAATTACCTTGCCGGGCGACTACCTCGCCGAGTTCGAGGAAGAGGGTCGGCATCAGGCCGCTCTGGCGCGTACCCATTTCGAATCGTTGGCGGCCGAAATGGGGATTCCCATGGGTGATCTGACCGGTCAGGGGCTTCGGGCAGGCTGGACGGAGATGATGGGCACCGGTCCGGAAGGGATTGGCGAGTACGCCCGAGCCTTTGGTGTCAGCGTACTGCATCGAGATATCCAGAGCTCCAGCATGGACTGGAAGAGCACGGCCGAGGCGTTGTTGTTCGAGAGCGGTCGCCCGCTACTGCTCGTCAGTAACGACATACCGGAAACCATAGGCCGACGCATTCTGGTGGCATGGAATGGCAGCATTGAGACCGCCCGGGCGCTTAGTGCGGCCCGTCCATTGCTGGCCTCATGCGAAGCGCTACAGGTGCTGTCCGTACAAGGGGGTATGACGTCAGGTCCGGACGTGGACCTCATCACCGCGCATCTGAAGGCCAGCGGTTTTCGGGCGGAGTCAAATAGCCGGGACAGTGCCGGTACAACGGTCGGACAGGTGATCGTTGATGAAGCCGCCGCCTTCGGTGCCGATCTGATCGTCAAGGGCGCCTTTACACACAGCCGCCTGCGGCAGTTGGTCTTTGGCGGCGCCACCAGCGAGATATTCAATAACGCGAGCTGTCCGGTAATCCTCTGCCATTAGCGCCGATGGCGCCTATGGCCCCTAGATAAATTGGGACACACGATCTCGCTCAGCGACGTTTGCTTTCAGCCTACTGAAGCGTGGCGCCCTGGGGGGTAATCTGGCCAAAGTTCTTGAGCATCTCAATCGTGCCGTCCGGACTTACTCGGCCAATAAAAATTTCGCGGGTCAGATGACGGTCCTCGTTCACCTGGACGTTCCC
>JAYNKS010000098.1:0-6791 GCA_038111345.1 Gammaproteobacteria bacterium
GTTCGGAGGTCGTACCGAAAGTCGAATCATTTCGATCATTTCCGCCACCGTTGGCATCATCTCCAGTTTCATGCAAAACATTGGAGCGGCCGCGTTATTTCTTCCGGTGGTCACCCGAATCGCCCGGCGCGGGAATTTACCTATCTCCCGGCTGTTAATGCCGATGGGGTTTTGCGCCATTTTGGGCGGCACCATGACCATGGTGGGGTCCAGTCCGCTCATTCTTCTGAACGATCTCATCGAGACCTCAAATCGGGCCCTGCCCAGTGGGGTGGAAAAGATGAGTGCGTTCTCGCTTTTCTCGGTAATGCCCGTCGGGATCGTCATGCTAATCAGCGGTATCTTGTATTTTGTATTGCTGGGCCGGTTTGTGCTTCCTGTGGTCAAGGATAAGCCGCAGGAATCAGGCAGCACTTTGAAGTATTTCTCAGAAGTCTATGGGATCTCCGGGGAGGTATTCGAGGCCCGGATCACCGACGATAGTCCGCTGGCAGGCTCACTGATCTCTGAGATAGGGAGCGCGGGTAGAGGCGGATGGATTGTTGCGGTGAGAAGCGGCGATGAGTTAACCGTGGCTCCATCCGGGGATACGCCCCTTTGGGTAGGATCTGATCTCGCTATCATGGGCCCGTTCGAGTCGGTCGCGCGATTTTGCGATGAGAATGCGCTCGCACTCAGCAAAGAAATGGATGTCTTCTCGGAGATCCTGAGTCCAACGGCGGCGGGGATCATAGAGGTCGTCGTGCCGCCCGATTCCGCCGCGATTGGTAAGTCCATAAAAGAAATGGCGCTCCGGCAGCGGTACGGGGCGACGGTGCTGGCTATCTTCCGGATCGACGAGGTGATTGATCGGGATATCCCGGAGTTCAAGCTTCAGGCGGGCGATACGCTTGTTCTGCACGCGCGGTGGAAAAATATTGCACCTATCGCGAAGAACAGTGACTTTGCCGTGGTGACTGACTTTCCCCGCGACGACACGCGACCGCATAAGTTGCCCCACGCGAGCATTTTCTTTGCCATCGCGTTAGGTTTGATCCTGTTTACTGATTTAAGGCTTTCCGTTGCCCTGATGACAGGCGCCGTCGGGATGATTGTGTCCGGTGTTTTGCGGGTTGATGAGGCGTATCAGTCGATCGGCTGGCAGAGCGTATTTTTGCTCGCCAGTCTTATTCCGCTTGGGCTCGCGGTAGAAACGACCGGAACAGCGGCCTGGATTGCTCAGCAAACCCTGCTCTTTCTGGGAGACGTGCCGGCTTGGGTTTTGCAATTAAGTATTGCCGTGCTCTCCACGGCTTTTACGCTTTTGATGTCAAACGTCGGGGCTACGGTGCTCCTTGTTCCGCTAGCGGTGAACATTGCAGTGGGCGCTGGAGCGAACCCCGCTGTGTTTGCGCTAACGGTCGCGCTCGCTACTTCAAACTCGTTTCTGATTCCCACGCATCAGGTCAACGCATTGATCATGGGCCCCGGGGGGTATCGCGTCGTGGATTTCATGAAGGCGGGCGGGGTGATGACGCTACTGTTCCTGGCAATCATGATGGTGATGCTGAACCTCTTGTTCTAAAACATTCGCCGGCTGGAGAGATTACAAGGCCTGGATTGCCTCCCACTCCAGCATAAGGGTCTTTCGCTCCGCGCCCCAGCGGTATTGGCCAAAGTGACCGCCGGCTCTGATGACGCGATGACAGGGGATCAGAAACGAAATGGCATTTTGGCCGACAGCCGTTCCCAGCGCCCGGATGGCGCGGGGTTTATTTATTCGCTCGGCCAGCTCGCCGTAGGTCGTGGTGTGCCCTGAAGGAATATCGAGGAGCGCTCGCCACACCATCAGCTGAAAGTCTGTGCCTCTCACGAGAAGGGGAATTTTCTCCCTTGGAGATTCACCATTACCTGGAAAAATGTTCTTGCCCATTCGCGCGATGGAATCAGGATCATGCCTGAAGATGGCGCGAGGCCATGTTGCCTCTAAAGCCGTGAGCTCCTGCGAGAGATTGCCGGTCCCAAAGGAAAGCCAGCATACGCCCCGGTTCGTCATCCCAAGAAGGCAGTAACCAAACGGACTTCGGCAGATACCGTAAGAGATTTCAAGCCCAAGACCCAACGCCTGATATTCACCAGGGGTCATGCCCTGGAAGGTAACGAACAAGTCATGCAGGCGGGCAGTACCCGATAACCCGCTTTTAAGCGCTGCACTCAGAAGGCTTTTGCCGCCCCGTAGACCCGCCTGGGCTCGAACGAGCGTCAATGACTGAAGGTATTTCTTCGGGCTGATACCGACCCACCGCTTAAAAACGCGCTGAAAGTGCTCTGGACTCAAACCGACGGAATGAGCCACGTGGGAGAGGCTAGGTTGGGCCAAACTATGCGCCTCAAGAAATTGAAGCGCCGCCGACACCCGTTGATAATCCAACTCGCGATTTATTGGGCCTTTTGACATGAGCTAAGAGACTAGGCGCTTGCCCGGGCAAGAGCAACCCGATTATTGCGATTGCACTTGACCCGCTGCGACGGGTATTTCTACACTCGTACGACACGTTCGTTTATTTCCATCAGCGGTCGAACCAGCGGGGCGTTATGTCAAAGGAGTGTCCGGAGAAAGCACAGGTCGTCATCATCGGGGGCGGGGTGGTCGGGTGCAGCGTGGCGTATCACCTCGCCGATTTGGGATGGACCGACGTGGTCCTGCTCGAGCGAAAAGTGCTTACCAGCGGCACCACCTGGCATGCCGCCGGACTCGTGGGGCAACTGCGGGCTACGCATAACCTGACCCGGTTGGCGCAGTACACCACCGATCTTTATGAAGATCTTGAAAAGATCACCGGCCAGGCCACTGGATTCCGACAAACAGGATCGCTGAGCCTGGCGACAGACGCCGAGCGTTTCGAAGAGCTCAAACGCGGGGCCTCCATGGCCAGCTGCTTTGGTTTGGAAGTCGAGGTGATTTCGCCCCAGGAGGCGCTTGAGCTTTATCCGATCATGTCCACAAAGGATCTGGTGGGTGCGGTGTATCTGCCTCGGGACGGGCAGACCAATCCCACAGATACCACCCAGGCGCTTGCCCGAGGCGCGCGCGATAAAGGCGTGCAGATTCTGGAAAGGACACCCGTTCTTTCTTTCGAAAAGACCGGCGGGCGAATCAGCGCGGTGATCACAGACCGCGGAAGGATTGCCTGCGACGTTGTGGTCAATTGCGCTGGAATGTGGGGACGGGGGGTCGGCGAGATGGCTGGGGTGTCGGTTCCGCTTCATGCGGCCGAGCATTTTTATGTCGTCACTGAACCTATTCCGGATCTACCGCGCAATCTGCCGGTGGTTCGTGAGCCCTCAGTATGTAATTACTATAAAGAGGACGCCGGCAAGCTAATGGTGGGAATGTTTGAGCCGGTTGCTAAACCCTGGGGGATGAAAGGCATTCCTGAAGACTTCGAGTTTGGCACGCTGCCAGAGGATGTCGAGCAGATCGAAATTCCGCTTGCGCATGCGGTTGAGCGGATCCCCGTCCTGGGGCAGACCGGAATCAAGATCTTCTTTAACGGACCGGAAAGCTTTACGCCGGACAATCGGTACCTTCTTGGTCCATCCCCCGAGGTTCCTAATTTTTTCGTCGCCGCGGGATTCAATTCGATCGGTATCCAGTCCGCGGGTGGAGCGGGGAAGGTTCTGGCGGAGTGGATTGTGAACGGTCAGCCACCCATGGATCTTTGGGATGTGGATATCAGGCGCATGATGCCTTTTCAAAAGAATCGTAACTATCTCCACGATCGCACGGTTGAAGCGCTTGGCCTGCTCTACGCGATGCATTGGCCGTTCCGGCAACCGGACAGTGCGAGAGGCGCACGGACATCACCGTTCCACGTAAGGCTTGAGAAGAGCGGCGCGTGCTTTGGCGAAACAGCGGGCTGGGAGCGGGCAAACTGGTTCGCCCCGAAGGGCGTAACGCCGGAATATCAGTATTCCTACGGCAAGCAGAACTGGTTCGGTTATTCAGCGGCCGAGCATCAAGCGGTCAGGGAGTCAGTGGGGGTCTTTGACATGAGCTCGTTCGGAAAATTTCTGCTTCAAGGGGCTGATGCCCGACAGGTGCTCAATCGGGTGAGCGCGAACGAGGTTGATGTCGAGTCGGGCCGGGTTGTGTACACGCAGTGGCTCAATGATCAGGGGGGTATCGAAGCAGATCTCACAGTAACCCGCCTATCAGAAGAGGAATATCTGGTGGTGACAGCGGGGGCCTCGCAGACTCGGGATTTTCACTGGTTGCGAAGCAGTATCAAGGCGTCTGAAAAAGCTTGGCTGACCGACATGACTGCCGCCTACGGCGTGCTGAGTGTTATGGGGCCGCGCTCGCGGGAATTGCTTCAGATTCTGACCCCAGCGGATCTCAGCAATGAAGCCTTTCCTTTTGGCTGTTCGCGCGAGATAGAACTGGGCTATGCGGTCATCCGGGCCAGTCGAATCTCCTACGTTGGGGAGTTAGGTTGGGAGTTATATATCCCAAGTGATTTTGCCCTGGGGGTATTCGATCGCCTGTTTGAGGCGGGCGAGGGCCTCGCATTGGCGCCGGCCGGGCTCCACGCCTTAAACAGCCTGCGAATCGAGAAAGCCTATCGGCATTGGGGTCATGACATTGGGCCAGAGGATGATCCGCTCGCAGCCGGACTTGGCTTCGCCGTCAGTTGGGATAAGGCCGGCGGCTTTCGCGGCCGTGACGCGCTTTTAAACGTAGCGGATAAACCACTGACGCGTCGGATGACTCAGTTTCTCCTCGAGGATCCCGAGAAGATGCTGTACCACGAAGAACCCATCTGGCGTGATGGCAAACGCGTGGGGCGGACCACATCGGGGATGTACGGCCACACTCTCGGGGGCTGCGTGGGATTGGGATACGTCGAGCATGCCGAGGGCGTCGATCGCCAGTTCATAAACGAAGGGTCCTGGGAAATAGAAATTGCCGGAGAACGCATTGCGGCAAAGGCGAGCCTTTCGCCGCTTTATGACCCGAAATCAGAGCGGGTAAAGATGTGATCAAGCGCTTAGCCGTCAAAAATAAAAATAAAGCGTATCGATGACCGTTAAGCTTTATCAAGAGGATAGTTATCTCACCGAATGTGAGTCGACGGTGCTGGCCGTGAGCGAGTCGGGTGTGCTCCTTGATCAGAGCGTCTTTTATTGCCAGGGCGGCGGACAGCCCGGTGACATCGGCTGGCTGATTTGCGAGGATGGTCGTGAGATTGAGGTGACTGATACCGTAGCGGATCGGGAAACCGGTGAGGCGGTTCATATCGTCGACCCGGATTCTCATGGTCTTCGCGTGGGCCAGTCGATCGTTGCGCGGATTGATTGGGATCGACGTTATCGTCTAATGCGCATGCACTCCTGTATGCATATGTTGTGCGCCATCATCGATGCGCCCGTTACGGGGGGATCGGTGAGCGATGGCCGCGCCCGGCTCGATTTCGACATGCCCACGCCTCCGGATAAGGAATCGTTAAACGTGCAATTAAATGCGGTAATTCAGAAAGACCGGCCGATGACCATTCGGTGGATCACAGATGCCGAGATGCAGAGCCAGCCAGAACTGGTTCGAACGCTGTCTGTGAGCCCGCCTGAGGGTCAGGGCCGAGTACGGCTTATCGATTTTGATGGGATAGACAGGCAGCCCTGCGGCGGAACCCACGTCCGAAGGTCGGGCGAGATTGGCGCCGTCAGGATCGCAAAAATCGAAAAGAAAGGAAAACAGAATAGGCGCGTGATCGTCGAGTTCGCTTGATCGATGCGGGCGCTAACGGAAACTACCTCTAAACGTTGGAGTCCGGAACCGCACTTTTCTTTTCTGCAATAAAGCCCTCTAGCGCTTCCAGCGTGGAATCATCAATAGCGGGTGCTTCATACTCTTGGAGCATACGCTTCCATGTCTTATTTGCACGCTGAGCGGCATCGAGCGAGCCTTCAGACTGCCATTGCTCGAAGCTATTGTTATCGGCTGTCGTTGATCGATAGAAAGCCGTCTCAAAGTTAGCCTGAGTATGAGCGCAGCCCAAGAAATGATTGCCGGGGCCCACGGTCGCCAGAGCCTCCATAGCCTGGCCATTTTCGGAGTCGTCCACGCCCGTCAGCAGAACCTCAATCATGCCAGCCTGATCCGAGTCGAGAATAAATTTCTCATAGCCCATCGCCAGACCACCCTCGAGCCATCCGGCCGTATGAAGCATGAAATTCACCCCGGCGAGTGCAGCGCTTTGCAGGGTGTTGGCCGATTCATAGGCCGCCTGGGCGTCCGGGAGTTTCGAGGCACAAAGACCCCCACCGCTGCGAAATGGGACTCCCAGGCGGCGAGCCAGCGCTGCACATATATAAATAACCATCGATGGCTCGGGCGTTCCAAAGGTAGGAGCACCCGATTGCATCGAGACCGCGCTTGAGAACGTCCCGAAAATGACTGGCGCTCCGGGTCGTACAAGTTGTGTGAAGGCAATGCCGGCCATGGCTTCGGCCAAAATTTGCGTGCAGGTTCCCACTACGGTGACGGGAGACATCGCACCGGCCAGGATAAAAGGTGAGATCACCGTTGCCTGATTGTTTTCAGCATAAACCCGTGCGGCCCCGAGCATCGTGGCATCAAAGGTCATCGGCGAGTTGGCATTGATCAGGCTTGTGATGACGCAGTGTTCATCAACGAAGGCTTCTCCGAATACGATCTTGGCCATGTCGACGGTGTCTTGCGCCCGGGAGGGATGCGTCACCGACCCCATGAAGGGTTTGTCGGACCATCGGAGATGGCTGAAGATCATGTC
>JAYNKS010000099.1:0-6688 GCA_038111345.1 Gammaproteobacteria bacterium
TGATGACTCACCTTAAGTGGGATTGATCCCATTATTGTTTACCCCTCCTTTTTGGTCAGTCGCGGCGCTTTTCTTCTTGGCCTCATTTGACGAGGTGATGATTTCTATTTTTTTCTTCGGAGGCCGCAATGCGACGCTCACGAAGCATATGTTTGCCGCCCTTTAAGACCTTATTGATGCTTCGGTAAATGTGATTTCGACGATTACGGTGGTGGTCTCAACGGCATCGCTTTTGACCACACAATTTATCGGAAAAAGGTTAGCTGTGCCCGGGCCTGTCAAATTTATGGGAATATCCACGCTGTTGTTAAATCGAGTGATTACTTTCGTTCGGGAGCGCACGTGCGGGATTGTGATTATTTAATCGTTGGGGCCGGCTCAGCCGGATGCGTATTGGCCGCTCGGTTGAGTGAGGATCCCGGCGTCAGCGTGGTGCTTCTGGAGGCCGGAGGATCTGACCGAAGCGTCATTGTGCAAATGCCTGCGGCGCTATCGATGCCGATGAATACCCGTCGTTTCAATTGGGGATTTGAAACGCAGCCTGAGCCTGGTCTTGATAACCGGGTGATGGATTGTCCGCGCGGGCTGGGTCTTGGTGGATCGTCGTCCATCAACGGGATGGTCTATGTGCGAGGGCATGCAGAAGACATCAATCAGTGGGCGGCCGCTGGCGCCGAGGGATGGGATTACGCCGGCTGTCTGCCGTACTACCAGCGGGCGGAGCGTTGGTATCGAGGTGGCGATGCCTATCGAGGAGAGCACGGTCCGCTTGCTGTGTGCGCCGGGAACGATATGAGGCTGAATCCGCTGTATCGGGCGTTTATCGATGCCGGTGTGGAGGCGGGGTATCCCGAGACGGCTGATTACAACGGCTTTCAGCAGGAAGGCTTCGGACAGATGCACATGACGGTGGATCGAGGTGAGCGGGCCTCCACCAATCACGCCTATTTGCGACGCGCTAGAGCGCGTAAGAATCTTCGCGTGATTACCGGCACGCTTGTAAATCGACTCATCATTGAGAACGGTCAGGCCGTCGGTGTCGAGTATGAAAAAGACGGCAATGAGTTCAAGCTTCATGCCCGCGCGGAAGTCATCCTCTCGGCGGGATCTATCGGGTCACCCGCCATATTGCAACGCTCGGGTATCGGTCCGGCGAATGAACTTCAACATGCTGATGTGCCGGTGGTGCATGATCTTCAGGGGGTGGGTCGAAATCTTCAGGATCATCTGGAGGTATATTTTCAATATCGTTGCCTTGAACCCCTATCACTGAACGGTAAACTCTCGTGGTGGCATAAAGGGTTGATCGGCCTTCGGTGGCTGTTGTTCAAAGATGGCCTGGGCGCAACCAATCACTTTGAGTCGTGCGCGTTTATCCGTTCAAAGGCCGGTCGACGCTCTCCTGATATTCAGTACCATTTTTTGCCGGGTGCCATGCGTTATGACGGACGGGCCGCATTCGATGGCCACGGTTTTCAGGTGCATGTTGGCCCGAACAAGCCGCAAAGTCGCGGCACGGTGGTCATTGCGTCGGATAGTGCCCGCGATCACCCGCGGGTACAGTTCAACTATTTAACGGCCCGCGAAGATGTCGAGGATTGGCGAGCGACGATCAAGCTCACTCGCGAGATTCTGGGTCAGTCGGCGATGGATCGATTCAGAGGCGAGGAAATTGCCCCGGGCAGGGCGGTTCGATCCGATGTCGAGATCGATGCCTGGGTCCGGCAAAATGTGGAAAGCGCCTATCACCCCTCATGCACATGCAAGATGGGTGCCGACGATGATGCGACAGCGGTGCTGGATGCGCAGTGTCGGGTCCGTGGGGTGACCCAGTTGCGGGTGGTGGATTCTTCGATTTTCCCAACCATCACGAACGGCAATCTCAACGCGCCGACGATTATGGTTGCGGAGCGTGCCGCAGATATCATCGCCGGCAAGACGCTTTTGCCACCCAGCGATGCCCCGGCCTGGAGCGATCTGCACTGGCAGGATCGTCAGCGTACGGGAACACCGGCCCGACAGGTGACTCAGGAATCATGAGCGCCTCAGAGGCACGCCCGGCGGAGGATGAAGAAATTCTATCGGTCGTGGACGATCAGGATCGGGTTATCGGCGAGGCGCGGCGTGACCGGATTCATGCAGACGGGCTTCGTCATAGGGCGGTACATGTCCTGATCTTTAACTCTGCGGGCGAGCTGTTTCTTCAGAAGCGCGGTCTTCATAAGAAAGAAAACCCCGGTCAATGGGATTCATCGGTGGCCGGGCATGTGGATGCCGGCGAAACCTATGACGCCTGCAGTGTGAGAGAAGTGCAAGAGGAAGTGGGTCTTATGCTTGATGCGGTTCCGTCCCGTCTATTTAAGTTAGCCGCATCGGAATTGACCGGGATGGAGTTTGCGTGGATTTACCGCGTCGATACGGATCAGCCCTTGACGCCTAATCTTGAGGAGATGTCGGGAGGAGAATGGTTTGCTCTGGAGCGCTTAGAGGCAAAACTTGCCGAGGCCGACGATGATATCTCGGATGTTTTCAGACTGATCTGGGAGACCTATCGGCCTATCCTTCATGCGCCCGCCTAGCCCTACCCCGGTCGGTGAAACAACCAACCGACCAACTAGGCGGCGTAGGCCCGAGCCACTTCTTCGGCGATGATTTTGATGCCGCGTTGGAGGTGGTCCGGATTGAGCGCGTAGGAAACGCGAATACACTCTTGGCGATGCGCCCATGGTGTTTTGAGGCCGGGAAAAAAATGCTCCCCGGCGACAACCAAGACCCCGCGTGTTTTCAGTCGCTGGTATAGCTCCTCGCTGGTAATAGGCAACGCCTCAAACCAAAGCCAGAGAAAAATCGCGCCTTCCGATCGATGAATTCGGCAAGGCAGTGAGTCCATTGCCTCGCGAATCCAATCCTGGGCAAGAGCGGATTTGTTCTCATAGTAGGGCCGAATGACTGTTCTTGACATGTCAAGGATGCTGCCATCCTCAACCATGTCGGTCACCAGAGAGGGACCAAAGCTCGCCGGCGCAAGCGACATGATGGCATTGGCGCCCGACACGGCCTGAATAATTTCTTTATCGGCGATGATGATGCCGGTGCGCACACCAGGAAGTCCTAACTTGGAAAGGCTTAGACAGATAATCGTGTCTTTGTCCCAGTCCGTTGCGATCTCCGGGAAGACAATGCCCGGGAAGGGATCCCCGTAGGCACAATCCAGAATAAGAGGGATGCCGCTCGTCTTGGCCAGTCGCCGAAGCCTGACCATTTCCTCATCACTCGCCACGTTGCCGGTTGGGTTCCCCGGTCGGGAGATCGCGATGGCGCCCGTGTCGGCCGACACCGCCAGACGTTCAAAGTCGATCCGGTACTTAAAGCCATGATCGCCCTGTTTATCAATAACGGGTTGATAGGCGCAAAAGAGATCCTCGCCCATGCCAACATCGGTATAGCCGATGTACTCAGGTACCATCGGCAGGAGAATTCTCCGGCCAGACGTATCGGCCGACGGGCCGGCAAAAAGATGGAACAGAACGTAAAAGGACGTCTGACTGCCGTTTGTGATCCCGATGTTCTCTGGCGTGATTGCCCAGCCGCATTGATCTCGAAGCATTTTAGCTAGGGCCCGGAGGAAGCGGCTATTGCCCCTGCTGCCGTCGTAGTTGCCGGTCATCTGCTCGAAGCGCTGACCATCTTCCAGCAGGGTCAGCATGGCGTCCCGAAAGCGCTGTTGGACAGCCGGGATTTTCGCTGGATTGCCCCCGCCGAGGAGCATCATTGGATCGGGCCCGGTTAACGCGGTATCAATATCCTCCATGAGTCGGAGGATGCCTGAACCCGATCTTAAAAAGGTGCCAAATTGTGAGTAGCGCACCCGCGACAGCCTGTTTGCTCTACTGGGTCGACGGCGACGCGGCTGGTTGATCGACCCGTTTCGTGGATTCGACGATCAGCCTTCCGTCGAAGTGGCCGAAGGCAAGATCGGAGAGCACACGCGCCGACTCAATCAGAATCGCATCTCGGGG
Source organism: Gammaproteobacteria bacterium (assembly GCA_038111345.1). Classification (GTDB taxonomy): domain Bacteria; phylum Pseudomonadota; class Gammaproteobacteria; order Arenicellales; family UBA868; genus UBA868. The sequence continues at coordinate 4,020 of JAYNKS010000099.1, forward strand.
TAATGAGCTGTCAGCATCATCAGGCATTGCGTAGGCTTGTTTAAGCTCATTGAGGAGGATGCTTTGTTCCCGCAATCGTTCATCGCGCTCACTTTTACGTTTACTCTCCTTGAGCGAAATGCGGGTGGCGACGGCAAGAGGAAGATCAAGGCTTCGCAGTCCGTTGAGGTAGGCAAAATCTGGGTCGACCAGAAGGCGTTTTTCGGTGAGTTCGCGAAGGCTCTCAACGTCTCCCGTTCGCGAGCGCTCCGCGTAACTATCAAAGTCGGTCGCGTCAATCTGTTTCCAGGGCAGTGCATTATCCAGTGCACGTTCGCCATATTCCTCAATGACCTGCGGTGATGGCAGGATGATATCCGGGGTTACGCCCCGGTGCTGGGTGCTGGCACCGCTCACGCGGAAGAACTGCGCGATCGTAAGTTTTAATTGACCCAAAGGCTGGTCGGGATCGCCAGAGTAACGATCAAGATCGATCAGGTTTTGAACGGTCCCCTTGCCGAAGGTGGTCTCTCCGACGATGATGCCCCGGCGATAGTCCTGTATCGCGCCTGAAAAAATTTCTGAGGCCGAGGCGCTGTCGCGATCCACAATCACAGCCAGTGGGCCGTCATACGCCAGATCATCTTCCGGATCTCGATTGATTCGTGTGCGACCCCGTGCGTCACGAACCTGCACGACGGGCCCCGAGGGTATGAATAGACCAGTGAGCGCGGTTGCCTCTGATAGGGCGCCACCGCCGTTGCCGCGTAGATCAATGATCAGGCCATCGATTCGATCTTTCTCGAGTTCACCGATGAGGCGGCGGACATCCGCGGTCGTGCTTCGAAAGTCCGTCTCGCCGCGGGCTTTACCGTCAAAGTCGACGTAGAAGGTGGGAATATCGATTACGCCAATTCGATGAATGACGCCGCCATCTTTAACCTCAAGCACCGATTTCTGCGCCGCCTGCTCTTCCAGTTTGATTTGATCCCGGGTGATCGCGAGCATCCGGGTCTCTGAGTCTCCAGATTTCGGATCAGGCCTCACCTGCAGGCGAACCACGGTGCCCTTGGGGCCCCGAATCAAGTCGACGACATCGTCCAGGCGCCAGCCGATGACATCGATGATGGTGCTGCCGTCGTCCTGACCTACACCGATGATTCGATCGCCGGCGCGAAGGCCTCCGTCAATCTCCGCGGGACCACCGGGAACAATTCGTTGCACGACGGTAAATTCATTTTGCGTCTGCAGCACCGCCCCAATCCCCTCGAGCGATAGACTCATCCGGATCTTGAAATTCTCCGTGGCGCGCGGGGAGAAGTAGCCCGTGTGAGGCTCAATTGACGTCATGTACGCGTTGACCAGCGTTTGAAAGACGTCTTGTGAGGTAACCTGCACCGTGCGGCGGATCTGCTGAGCATACCGCTCGCCCAAAGTGGTCCGGATCTCATCATCCGCTTTGTCTTCAAGCCGAAGCGTTAGCACATCGTTTTTTACCCGACGTCGCCATAGGTCATCAAGCTCGGCGGTGTCTATTGCATAAGGCGACTTCGTACGGTCGAAAGGGTATTCCTCATCTATGGAGAAATCGAAGGGCTCCTGAAGGCGCGTGGTCGCATAGCGCAGGCGGTCGATGACACGGGTGCGATACACGTTAAAGATCTCGAAAAAAGGACCTGTCTCATCGTCGCTCAGCGCTTCATCGAGGGTAAACCGGTACTGCTCAAAGCCCTCGATGTCGGACGCCAGAAAATAGACTCGATTATTATCAAGGGCCTCCAGGTAACGACTGAGTATTTGTGAGGAAAGGGCGTCGTCAAGGCGAACCTTCTGGTAGTGGTAGCGCTCAATAAAGTAGTTAATGAGCTTGATCGCTCGGGCATGGTGAGCGGCAGGCGCCAAAGATGGCGGGGCGCTGCCGGTCGCGGCGCTGGCCGAAGCCAACCCCGTTATCGAAAGGGCGAAAGCGACTGTAAAGGGCCGTGCCTGAGCTTTTAAGTAGCCAACCAACGTGGTGCCAACCTCTCCGGGAGCTAATGGATTTGCGTCGGGTATAATTATACGAGGCTTATGTGTTCTGTTCGGGAAAGAGCCGAAGAAGCCCCGACTCAGAGGCCTCGCAAACGCCCCGTTCCGTAATGATCCCGCTGACCAGGTGTCTCGGGGTTACGTCAAAGGCGGGATTGGCGGCAGCGCTGCTGGCTGGCGTGATCCGGATCTTTTGAATGGCCCCGGCATCATCAAGACCGGATATGCAGGCCACCTCATCCGGGGGGCGTTGCTCGATCGGAATGTCACGAAGACCGTCGCGAAGCGTCCAGTCGACAGTGGACGAGGGCAGTGCGGCATAGAAAGGCACGTGGTTATCGTGCGCAGCGAGTGCTTTGAGGTAGGTGCCGATCTTATTGCAGACATCACCGGTTCGAGTCGTGCGATCGGAGCCTACGATACAAAGATCCACGTCGCCGTGTTGCATGAGATGGCCACCGGCGTTATCAGCGATGATCGTGTGGGCGATACCGTGAGCACCCAACTCCCACGCGGTAAGGGACGCGCCCTGATTGCGGGGACGGGTTTCGTCTACCCAGACATGTACGTCGACCCCCGCATCAAAGGCCTTGAAGATGGGCGAGAGAGCGGTGCCCCAGTCCACCGTAGCAAGCCAGCCGGCGTTACAGTGCGTCAGCACG
>JAYNKS010000100.1:0-6618 GCA_038111345.1 Gammaproteobacteria bacterium
TGATGCGCTACTTCACCACGCCCAGCGTGAAAGCAGCTCGTCAATCTGTGGCTTGGTCGCTTTTCTTCATCTTCCTTTTGTACTTCACTGCCCCGGCGTTGGCGACGTTCACCATACTGCAGTTGCTTGATCCAAATTTAGCAACCAGCATCATTGGTAAATCGATTGCTGAGGTCCAAGCTCTGGATTGGGTGCAAAAGTGGAGCGCCGTTAAGTTCCTTGCCATTGCCGACGCAAACGGCGACGGGATTCTGCAAGTGACGGAGTTCTTCATGCGTGGCGATATCGTCGTGCTGGCTACTCCTGAAATCGCGGGCCTCCCCTACGTCATCTCAGGTCTTGTGGCAGCCGGTGGTATGGCCGCCGCGATGTCCACAGCCGACGGTCTGCTGCTGGCTATTGCTAACGCGCTTTCCCATGATCTGTATTACAAGATCATCGATCCGAAAGCGGACACCAAAACCCGGTTAGTCGTTGCTCGAGTACTGCTCATCTTCATCGGTGCCGCTGGCGCCTTCGTGGCGAGCTTGAAACTCACGAGCATCCTGGGTGCCGTGGCATGGGCATTTGACTTTGCCATGTCGGGTCTGTTCTTCCCGCTGGTGCTTGGCATCTGGTGGAAGCGGGCAAATCGGCCGGGCGCGATTGCAGGCATGTTCTTTGGGCTACTTGCTGGAACGCTCTACCTCTACGCGGTGCGCTGGGGCGGCATGGAGCCGTGGCTGTACATCGATCACCTTCGATTTGGTGTGGTCGGTGCCGCGGTAAGCCTGGTAGCGATGGTTGTTGTCAGCCTAGCTACAGCCGAGCCCGATGAAGAAACCCAACGGATGGTGGACGAGGTCCGCATTCCGAAGGGTAAAACCATCCTGGATTCGACCCACTAAGGTCAATCACGTAGACTGACAACCGGGGCGAGGCGAGTTCTCGCCCCGGTTTTTTTTCGCCTATAGGAGCAACAAAAATGACCGAAGCCTTTCCCCTGTGGGTTATCGTCCTCGACTACCTGATGGGAGCCGTCATGTGGACTTTGATCGGGCGCTTTGGCATGTCTCTCTTCCTTCGCGATGACACAAATTTTTTCTTCGCCCGATTTTTCATTCGCGTGACCGATCCGTTATTGCGACTGTTTAAGCCCATCACGCCGGACTTTTTGTTGAAGGCCCTCGTGCCGCTGTATGTAGCCTGGTTCTTTTATATGATCCGGTTTTACCTGATGCCGTGGTTGTTAGGTTATTCCGTAATGGGCATGTTGTCCTTCCCACTGGAAACAGAGTTCGCGGCTGGAGTTACAGCGCTCATCCAAGATATCGTCAATGCCTTCTGACGACATCCGAAAAGTACCGAATTTAGAGGGTCGGGCCAGCGGACCGGCCTAAAAAGAAAACCCGGCGAGCGCCGGGTTTCTCTACATGCTTACTGCGAGGAAACGACCTATTGAAGAGTAACCTTCGCCTTAGGCAGTTCAGCGAGTACCCGCTTTAATGCGGCCAGCAGACGCTCTACGTTTTCCAGCCTGCACGAATGCCCCATCAGGCCAATCCGCCATACTTTCCCCGCCAAAGGGCCGAGCCCAGCGCCAATTTCAATGTTGTCTTCATGCAGGAGTCTCGAGCGCACGGCGGCCTCATCAACCCCTTGAGGCACCTTTACTACATTCAACTGACCCAGACGAATGCCGCTGTCCTCAACCAGCATGCGCAGGCCCATCTCGTGAAGACCCTCGACCAAGCGCTCTGCGGTATGGCGATGTCGCTCCCACGCCCGCTCAAGCCCCTCCTGTCGCACCAGGCGAAGAGATTCGGCTAGAGCAAAAATACTGTTGACGGGCGCCGTATGGTGGTAAGCGCGTTTACTGCCCTCAGACCAATAGGCGTTAATCAATCCCAAATCATGGAACCAGGTGCTTACCGGCGTCGTACGACGATTCATCTTCTCAAGCGCTCTTTCGCCGATGGTCACCGGAGATATGCCGGCCACACTGGACAGGCATTTTTGAGCACCAGAGTAAACGGCGTCCAAACCCCACTCATCGACGTACAGCGGCGAACCTGCCAATGAGGTGACGGTATCCGTAATGGTCAGACATCCATATCGTCGAGCAATACCGGCCAGCGTTCGGGCATCAGAGAGCGCTCCGGTCGAGGTCTCAGCATGAACAAAAGCCACCACTTGGGTATCTGGATGTTTTGCAAGGGCGTCTTCCAGTTTTTGCGGATCGACAGGACAGCCCCATTCGTCATCGATGGCAACGATATCGGCATTCAGGCGGGAGGCCATTTCGAACATCCGTTGGCCGAACACGCCGTTCCGGGCAACGATAATCTTGTCACCGGGTTCCAGAATATTAGTGAAGCAGGTTTCCATGCCTGCCGATCCCGGACCCGACACCGGAAAGGTGAGCCGGTTTTCCGTCTGAAAGACGTACCGAAGCAGCGCCTTTACCTCGTCCATCAACTCCAGGAAGGCTGGATCCAGGTGGCTTATAGCAGGCTGCGCAAGGGCTGTGAGCACTCTTGGGTTGAGCTCAGAGGGGCCCGGACCCATTAAGGTTCGAACAGGAAGCATCTTTACCGGCAAATTAAGGACGTTTTCCATGGATTGTTCCCTGACGTTGCACAATTGCGTGGCGAGAGAATAATGAAATGGGCGCTCTGCCGTGCGCGTATTTCCTGATCAACACAATCAGGAAAGGCTTATAAGCAGTAGGTAAACCCCTAGTTTTCTCTGCCTTGTTGGCAGTAATGTATTTGCTTGTATGGGGATATAGAAGAAAACAGTGCTGGATCAACGTTGGGCCCCCCACACTGGCTTGTTGTCGACGCAAACCAAATTCGCAGTGCGAAAACGCAGACTCGCTAGAATTAGTAACAGTCGAAAGCAAGGTGGAATCAAAATGAGCGTGTCACGTCGGGTTTTTCTCAAATCGACCGCGGCCCTCGCACAGCTTGGGTGGTTACCCTGGTCTGCAGTAAGTGCTGCTCCGAGCCCCTACCAACTCATCGCGGATAAGGCCCAAAAGCGCTTTATGACCGGTGAGGGATCTGCGGACGCTGCGGTTTGGGCATATAACGGATCTGTTCCCGGACCCGTTCTGCGGTATCGAAAGGGCGACACACTTTCCGTTGAATTTTTAAACCTACTCGAAGAGGGGTCGACCATCCACTGGCATGGTATTCGCAATTTGTTTGCAATGGATGGCGTCGCGGGCCTCACCCAAGCCGCTGTGAACACAGGAGAAACATTCCGGTATCAGTTCCCGCTGCCGGATGCCGGCACCTACTGGTATCACTCCCACGCGAAGGCGTGGTCGCAGGTGGCACGGGGACTTTACGGGCCACTCATCATAGAGGATGACTCGGACCCTGCTGTTGATCATGATCTGGTTCTGATGATTGACGACTGGCGGCTGACCGAATCAGGACAAATCGACGAGCGATCCTTTGGCTCGCTCCACGATTGGAGTCATGGAGGGCGCCTCGGAAACTGGCTGACGGTAAACGGTCGGTCGAAGCCTGAGCTTTCTGTGGGGGTCCAATCTCGGATCAGACTGCGTATCATCAACGCGGCAAATGCGCGCGTGTTTGGTCTGCAGCTGCCTGCCCCCGCCGTACTCGTTGCCGAGGACGGATACCCCCTGCCCATTAGATCGGTCGACTATATTGAAGTCGCGCCCGCCCAACGGGCCGACTTGATTTTAGATATCGGTTCGGACCCTCTCATTATTCTCGAGACCCTGAACGGAAACCCGATCACCGCCGCGACCTTGAATCCGGTTGCAGGCACCGGTCCGCGAGTACAAAAGGCCGATCTACCCGAACCGGCACTTGTTAATCCACCGAAACACGTCGATCAACACATTGCGATTCGCATGCAAGGGGGTGCGATGGGCAATTTATCTGAGGCGGTTTATGACGGAGTGACCTATCCACTCAGGACCCTCGCGATGGATCACCAGAAACTTTGGGCCTTCAACGGCGTGGTCCCTAAAACGCACGACAGTCTCGCTCGGGTCAAACGGGGCGACGTCGTCGAACTCGAGATCTGGAACGATACCGGCTGGTCCCATGCCATGCATCTTCATGGGCATCATTTTTGGATTAAAGATGAGGGCGGCGCTTTTCAACCCGGCCAGCGAGATACCTATCTTTTTTCGCGAGGAGAAAAAGCCAGCCTGGTTTTCAAGGCAGACAACCCCGGATTATGGCTGTTTCATTGCCATATGTTTGAACATCATGCAGCAGGTATGGGCGCAGTCATTGAAGTAAGCTAGTCTTGTTCCCTTATAAACCCGAGCGATTAAGATCCACCTCGTCAAGTGACGCGTGCACAGTGACAGATCCAATCAAAACCAAATTACTAAATCTCAACGACGGCACTGACCTCTTTCGTCTCTCGCGCGCCCCGTCATTCTGGGTGCGATGTCTCGCAATCGGCAGCCTCCTCTTCGGAGTTATCGCGGTTCAGGCCGAGTCAACGCAAGTTCAGCAAGCGAGCTCTACTCTTCAGATCATTACCCCACCGCCGGCGCCAACGATCCGACTCTACTATGATCTTGATGCTGTTGTTGCTCAGGGCAAGGCTGTTTATCGCTCCTACTGTGCGGCCTGCCACGGCATCGACCTTGAGGGTCAGCCCAACTGGCACTTGCGCGACGCGCAGGGATACTTACCGGCCCCTCCCCACGATCAAACGGGTCACACGTGGCATCATAGAGACCAACTCTTATTTGACCTGACAAAATACGGACCCGCGCATATCACTGGCGATGACTACAAAACCCGCATGCCGGCGTTTGAAGCGGTGCTGTCGGACGATGACATTGTTGCGGTGCTCTCTTACATCAAATCGACCTGGCCGGACGAAGTGATTCGGATTCACAACGAGCAGATCAATCGGGACTAGCGTTGAGCGCCTTCATGTGCCGAAGGTCCATCAAAAACCCGGCGCTGGGGACCTTACTCAGGACGGTCGCTCAACCTGTAGATACAGCATTTCTGCAGCAAGCGTGGCTGCTGCCAAAGCCGTCGTTTCGGCGTGATCGTAAGACGGCGCCACCTCAACAATATCCATTCCCACGATATCGAGCCCCTTCAGGCCGCGGATAATTTGTAACGCGGTATTACTTGAAACGCCCCCTGCCACAGGCGTACCGGTACCCGGCGCAAATGCAGGGTCAAGACAATCAATGTCAAAACTCAGATAAACCTTTCGCTGGCCCACTCGCTCTCGAATGCTGCTGACAATCTCCCGGATAGGCTGGTTATTCACGGTGTCTGCGTCGAGCACCTTAAATAGATGCTTCTCGTAGTCGTACTCCGTGCGTATACCAATCTGGATAGATGCCTCCGGGTCAATTAAGCCCTCCTTAGGCGCCCGGTGGAACATTGTTCCGTGGTCGTACTCTCCACCCCACTGATACGTATCGGTGTGGGCATCAAAATGGATTAGCGCCATTTGGCCATGGACCGCATGATGGGCGCGGAGCAGAGGCAGCGTGATGAAGTGATCGCCACCGAGGCTCAACAGCGCTTTGCCTGATCCAATCACCTCCGCAGCTCGATCCTGAAGCGCACCACAAAACGCAGCGCTGTCTCCGGGAGTAAAGATCAGATCGCCGCAATCGATCAGGCGAAGGTGATCCGCCAGTGCGTAGTTCCACGGCCAGCGTGCCTCCTCCCAGCGCAAATTACCTGACGCCTGGCGAATAGCTGCGGGCCCGCTTCGAGCCCCGGAGCGCCCGGTCGTCCCCAGGTCATATGGCACGCCAAGTATCGCCACATCGGCCGGTCCGCCTTTAGGCTCCTGGCCGACTGGAGCCCCCAGGAACCCAAAAAGATTCCCATAAAGAGAAACATCGTCCTGAATGTCGTTATCCATTGGTTACACGTCCCTAACAATTATGCCGTCGGCGCATACGACAAAATCCGAACCCTTAAGCTCTGCCACCTGATTTTGTTCTCGAATCGGAGCGTATTTCGTGCGTCAATCGAGGGGCCGAAGATCATCGATGACCTTGCCATCGTTCGGAAACGCATCCGAGGTCACGAATTCTACTTCTGCGCGCAGCTTGCAGAGTTCTCGAATGCTGCCGGCAATGGATTCGGCTAATTCTGCCGAGCCCTGCTGGCCGGGGTGCAACTCGACGCGCAGCGTCATCGCATCCGCATTATCAATTCGGTTCACTTCCAGCCGCGTTTTCCTGATTCCCTTATGGCGTTGCGTCACTGCAGCAATCTGGGCAGGATGGACGAACATGCCTCGCACTTTAGTCGTCTGATCCGCTCGTCCCATCCAGCCGCGAATTCTTGGGCCGGTGCGACCGCAGGGGCTTGACCCCTCCATCATCATGGAAAGATCGCCAGTCGCAAAGCGAATCAGGGGATAGCCTGGTTTCAGAGGCGTCACGAGGATCTCACCCACCTCTCCTGTTTCCACTGGATCACCAGTCCCGGGTCGCACGATCTCAAGAAGGATATCCTCATCGAGGATCAGCCCTTCTTTAGTCTCTGATTCATAGGCGATGAGCCCGACATCAGCCGTCGCATAGGCCTGAAGAACGTCCACGCCCTTCTCCCTCAACTCGTCGCGCAACGACCCAGGTAAAGCCTCGCCAGA
>JAYNKS010000101.1:0-6477 GCA_038111345.1 Gammaproteobacteria bacterium
TCCTTTTGTTATTGGGTGGTTAGCCGCCGACAACAGCGAACATGATGTACAGCGCGATCGCCACACCGATAATTGGAATGGCGTCCAGCATGCCCGTCACGATGAAGAACTGGGTTCGCAGCATGGGCAGCAACTCAGGCTGGCGGGCGATGCCCTCCAGAAAGCGTGCGCCCAGCAGGCCCACACCGATACCGACGCCGACGCCGGCCAGTCCGAGAAGCAGCGCACCGGAAAGATAAAGAAGAGCAGTTTCCATGAGAGTTTCCTATTTTTGGTTTGTCAGGTTGGGTTTGAAAACTTAGAACGTTTTAGTGATGACTGTGTGCCAGTTCCAGATAGACGATGGTCAATGTCATAAAGATAAAGGCTTGCAGTAGAACGATCACGATGTGAAGCACCGCCCACGCCCACTGTAAAACGCCGCCGGCTACGGCGAGCACGGCGCCGCCGGAGAACAGCAGCGCAATCAAGATAAAGATCATTTCCCCGGCAAAGAGGTTCCCGAACAACCGCAGCGAAAGCGAGACCGGTTTGGACACCAGGCTCACGAACTCCAAAAAGAAGTTCGCGGGAAGGAGCAGTATCTTCACGATCGGGTTTTTCGCTTCGAAGGGTTGCATCGTGAGTTCGGCCGCAAAGCCACCGACTCCCTTCACCTTGATGCTGTAGAAGACCGTCAACACGAATACCCCGATGGCCATCCCAAAGGTGGCGTTGGGGTCTGTGGTGGGCACGACCTTCATGTATTCAATGCCCATCAGCTTTGCCAACTCGGGAATCCAGTCCACCGGAACCAGATCCATCGTATTCATCAGAAGCACCCATACGAATAACGTCAACGCGAGTGGCGCAACTAGGTCGGATTTGTGGGAGAACGAGCCTCGAACGTTGTCATCGACAAATTCGACCACCCACTCCACGAAATTGACGAAGCCCGAGGGCACCCCGACCGTCGCCCTCTTAGCGGCCTTCCTGAATGACCACAAAAACAACACGCCCAAGATGACCGACCAAAACATCGTGTCCAGATGGATGGCCCAAAATCCCATTGCCTTGGCTTCTGCCGCGCCATGGGCGAGCCCCCAGGACCCGTCTGGCAGTTGGCCAAACGTCAGGTTCTGCAGGTGGTGCTTGATATAGCCGGTTGAAGTCAGCGGTTCGCTTGAGGCCATGACTGTTCGTTAATGCTGTGGGTGCTGATTATGGGTGCGGACGTCGCGCCGATGAGCGGCCGCCCTGACTGTTCAATTTTCGAGTCGACTCTTAACTGTTACCGATTCCCAAACTCATTACTTTCCAGTGAACGGCAATCGCCGGTCACTCGCGGTCATCTGCTCGACCACCGCCCCCAAGGTCGACGCCACCAGTGTCGCGACCAGGGCGAGGACGAATACGCCCGCATGCAAATCCTCAATAAACCCAAACGCCGCAGCGGATAACGACCCGGTAATCAGCAATTTTCCAAACTCTCCTCTGTACAAGTGCGCCAAAGCAGTTCCCGCCTCTTCAGCGCTCAAGAAAAGTCCTATTACCGCCGCGTAGGAGCCCGCTATGAAACCTACAGCCGCTCCCAAGAAGCTTGAGCGCACCTGGGCTTCGGCCAGTAACGCTACCGCTATTACGGCTATCGACGCTGTCGCGAATGCGCTGGCAATAGACCAGCGAAGCGTTCGGCTCTGCGGAGACGGCCGGCCGCGTTCCTGCGCGGTCTGTTCATGCGCTTCAAGCGTTCTGAATAACGGCCTGTCGTCGCTCAACCTAGTTCCCCCACCACGCCAGTTGCCTCTCTCCTTAGCCCCTGGGTGAGTCGACGGCGCAAAATTATAAGGGGCGCTCACCAGCGGGTCAACGAAAAGGCGCAGAAAACGGTCCTTTCTGAAGGGTTTCCAGCGGCTGTTTGTCGCCCGGAAAATCCGGGGCGTTGTCATGCCCTATCAGGCAGTCAACTCTTTCCACCGCGAAAGCAGAGTATCGAGATCGGTGTAGCCGGCGGCGAGCAGCCCGTACCGAGGGGGCTGATCCGGCTCCTGCCAGCACCAAATCACGGTAGGAAATCCGGTCACGCCGAAACGTCGGACGGTCTCTCGTTCTGCCGTAAAACGCGACTCTACCGCTTGCGAACACATGTCCCGAGCGAACCGGTCTGAATCCAGCCCTATCTCTGAGGCCAGGGTTTCGAGTTCGCTGTTAAGCGAGGGATTTCGGGCCTGAAGAAAAAAAGCGGTCTGGATCGCGTCGTACATGGCCCCGCGCGCTTTCGCGTCCTGAAGGCCAGCGGCTATGACGCTCCTGCAGGCTGGGTATGTTGAACGACGCGGAGTCGCCTGCTGCCAAAAATCAAAGTTAAATGACGCCCCGGTCCGCTTGGACACTGCGTGCCAGGCGCTTTGAACGTACGCGCGCATCTCGGGATCCATGGGCACATCACTATCTGGCGCTAATCCGCCCATCAGATCAACCACCTGGACTTCCTTGCCCAACGATTCAGCAAAGCTCGACCATACCGGCCGAAACCCCCAGCACCAACTGCACATCGGATCGACAATCAGGTTCAAAGTAATGCTCATGAATAGGGCGGCGCTCGATGTTCATTCGCTGAAACCTTCTACGAAAGCCAACACAAGTCTTCGGCGACGGAACAATATTTAGATGCCCCCATGCTACACTTTTATTCTCCTGTTTTACCGTTATTTCAGCTACCCGTGGACGCTCGACTAGCCCGCTTCAACATGGTGGAACAGCAGATCCGACCCTTCGGCGTTCTGGATTCTGCGGTCGTTGGCCTTTTGCATCACATCGATCGACAGCGATTTGTTCCCGATGCTTACCGATCGCTCGCCTATGCGGACATCGAGATACCCATCGGTCAAAACCAATACATGATGGAGCCCAAACTCGAAGCCCGCCTGCTTCAGGCGCTTGCACCTAAGCCGGGTGAGCGCATTCTTGAGATAGGGACGGGTTCAGGCTTTATGGCAGCCCTCCTGGCAGCAGCAGGCGCTGAGGTGACTTCCGTAGAAATATTTGCTGACCTATCTGCGCGAGCCACCCAGACAATTCTTGATGTCGGGTTTGCGGCGGTTCGAACGGTTGTCGGGGACGGGTCTCAAGGCTGGCCTGAGGGTGGGCCTTGGGACGGCATCTTGGTCAGCGCTTCGGCCCCTGAGATTCCGGACACCCTGCTTGATTCGTTGGCGGAGCACGGGCGGCTGGTTGCGGTCGTCGGCGAGGATCCAACGATGCAAACGATCATCATGCGCCGCCGCGCCGACGGCGGTTTCCACAAGCAATCCCTCTTTGAGACCCACGTGGCGCCCATGATCGGTTTGGAGCGAAAGCGAGTCTTTTCATTTTGACAAGGAAGCATCTCATGGCAAGCAGCACCTTTTTAGAACGTCATCACACCACCCCGTTCGGACTTTTGCTGACAGGTCTGCTCGCGCCCGCTGCGATAGCGGCCGCCCAAACGACGCAATACATCGTGCAAACGGGTGATACGCCTTGCGAGATCGCGGAGTCGGTAAGCCAGCCGTGCGCGGAGCTGATTGCGGCCAACAATCTCGGCGCGAACCCGATCATTTATCCAGGTCAGATTCTGATGATCCCTTCCGCCTCGCAAGACCCTCAGCCTGCGGAGGCTTCGGCCGTCGCGCAGTCCGCCTCCGAGCCCAGCGCCTCTGAAGAATCCGTGGCGTCAGCGGCCGGTGCTGATCCCAAAGCGGCATCCGATCTGTTGGCGGTCTACCTGCTGGCAAAGAGTCAGGACCCCACCTTCGCCGCGGCAACCTACCGCTATGAGGCCTCGGGGCAACTGGTACCACAGGCACAAGCGGCACGACGCCCGCAATTAAGCGCCTCCGGAAGCTACACCGACGCCACATCGGACCGGGTCGATCTCACCCAAGCCGGGGTGTCAGTATCGCAATCGCTCTATAACAAGAGCACGCGCATTTCCATTGACCAGGCCAATACCAAGGCCAGTCAGGCGGAACTAGTGTTTCAAACCGCCTCGGAAAGTCTGATTAGCCGTGCGGTTCGATCCTATTTCACGGTTCTGGCAGCAAATGACAACCTTGAGCTTTCGAGACGAAACCAAACGGCGATCGCCCGCCAGTTGGAACTGGCGCAGGAGAGACTCGACGTCGGGCTCGGCACCAAAACAGAGCTCTTTGATGCGAGCGCCCGATTTGAGAAATCCGTAGCCGACACCATCGAGTCGGAGAAACTTCTTGACGATGCCAAGCAGGCGCTGGAGGTGCTGGTCGGTGAAGACATCGGAGACATATTGCCGCTGCCGGCTGAGGTCGTGCTTGGGCCTCCTCAGCCTGATGACGCGCAGCAATGGGTCGACCGCGCGCTGGAGCAAAATGCCTCGTTACAAGCCAAGAATCTCGGCATTGATCTTTCAAGTCTTGAGATCGATCGCCAGAAAGCACAGCGGCTACCGACCGTTGGTCTGCAAGTGTCTGGAAATTATTCGGACACGGCAGCGGCGGGTAGCGATACCTACAGCCGGCTGCTCCTTTCGGTCAATATTCCGTTCTATCAAGGCGGCCTGATCAATGCGCGAGTAAGGGAGGCCGCTGATAACCTCAGCGCCTCTCAATCTGACTATGATGCGGCGGTCCGCGACGTTCGGCGAGACACCCGCCAAACTTTCCTCGGCGTCAAAAGCCGTTTGCGCCGACTCGATGCGCTCGCGGCGGCCGTGCGCGCAGGGGAAAACGCGCTGCTGGCGAAAGAAGAAAGCCTGACCGCGGGATTAACCACCAATATCGCCGTCCTCGACGCGCAGCGAGACCTTTTTGGCGCGCAGCGCGACTATTTAAAAGAACGCTACGACTATGTCCTACAGATGCTCGAGCTTGAAAGGCTCTCGGGAGACCTTAACGAAGACGACGTGCGCCGGGTGAATGCGCTGTTGCACTCCACAAACTGAATCAGGGGCGAACTGCAAATACAATGCGGCGCTCATCCCGCCCAGCCTGAAATCGCGCCGTTACTTTTCGGGCTTCGTTGAGAAGGGCGCCTTCGCCTAACCGGCCCAGCACGACAACATCGCCCTCGCGCAACGAGCGGCCGCGATTATGTAGACTCTCGACGGCTGACCGAACCCGCGCGCCGGCATCAGACGAGGCGCCGGGCAGGCCAACACCCTCGCTTAAAACAGCATCTTTAGGCCCGAGAAGCTGGGAGCGAAAACCACCCGCCGCGTTCCAATCCACCCTCTCAATAGGCTGCCCCAAGACCACGTAACGCAGTCCGAGATTGACAGCCGTTAAAGCGGCGGCTTCGGTCCGTTGGGCCGCAGGGAGGAGTTCATCCAGAAACACAATGGCGGGGATCAACTCTCCGAGAACCCCTTCCAGAGAGAACCCTTCCGATTGGAGGTTAGTCAAGTCGCGGCTCATACGAACCGCCCAGGCGAGGAACACGACCTGATTCGCTCCTGTTGATGCCTGGAGCGTCGCGCCGGTCGAGGAGAACATGTTTTCGAGAAGGAGGCCGATTAGCAGAGGCTGCGTAGCACTGTCGATAAAGTAGCCCGATACCAAACCATAATCCCGGCCGATATCGAGCGCCAGGTAGTCCTGAATCTCGACCATGGTTTGAAGATCAAAAGCGGGTAATTCGCTGGTCAGTTGCGTACGACTGGCATAGGCCTCGATAACGCGCTCCAGAACCGCTCGGGGCTCCTCCGACCCATGCGCCGCCAGCGTAGGCCCAAGGATGAGGCCTACTGATAGGAACAAGGATCGCGCGGCACGTAACATTAAAAAAGCAAGCGGCTCAACTGCTCACGGGACCTTGACCCTGATGGGAGATACTGACACCATGATGCCTTCACGATCCACCGGCATCAAGTGGCAGCATTCGAAATCTTCGCTTGAGGTTCCAGCAAAGTGAACGATCCAAAACCAAGCTCAGGAAGAGTGGGCATCACAGAGGCCGCCCGCGCTTTCGGCGTCTCCACAAACACCATAAGAAGGCGGGTTAAAAAAGGACATCTCACGGCATTCCAAAGGCCCCAGCCTGGGGGGCGACCCAAATACGTCTTCGACGTCTCCGATCTGGTACGGGTTTTTGGTGAACCTGACAGCGATTCTGAAAAGGATGCCACGGCACGTGCCAGGGAGATGCCAAAACACGTGACACCCCAAAAAACCACTGAAAAGATAGATCGGGATATGGAATTAAGGGAAAAGATATGGCGCCTTGAGAGCGACCATCTGGCTCTTCAGGCGCGGTATGAGGCCCAAAGCCGGCATCTTGAAGATCTGCAAAGGCTCCTGACGCCCCGCTTGGGGGCACCGGAACGGCTCGGCCAGCGGGCCGCTCGTTATCTTGGCGATCTCGCCAGGGCGTTTAAGGGGGATAAACCGTGAGACAGTCCTCTTGCTCGGCCTTTAGCCGTCTCCTGCGAGCAGGGCTGATCTGCTGGGTCCTCGCCGGCCTTAGCTCCACTGCCTGGGCGCA
>JAYNKS010000102.1:0-6473 GCA_038111345.1 Gammaproteobacteria bacterium
ACAACAGCCAGATGATGCCGTTCCCGCTGAAGGGCTGCGATTGTATCGGTGAGTGACTGGCTCTCCGGAACAAAATAAGGCGCTCGTGAAAGCTCACTTATGGGAAGGCCCGCGTGACTGGAGGAAAGCGCTTTCAGCAGATCCCGTACATGAAATACCCCGGTGATCTCATCGGGATCGTCTCCGTGAAGCGGGATGCGGCTATACGGGATATCGTTAAGAGCCTTCAACGCCTCTTCCACAGTGAGGGTTTCAGGGAGAGTGAAGACCTTATGGCGAGGAGACATCACATCCGCCACTGAAAGATCGCCAAACACAAAGGCCCGCTCGATTAACTCCTTCTCGTTTTCATCGATGGTCCCCTCCTCTTCGCCGTAGCTGGCCATGTGGAGAAGTTCCGTCTCCGTTACCGTTGGATCATCGCTTCCGGTACCCGCTCGCGGGCTCGCGCCCAGACCGAAGGCCTCAAAGACGCGATTGACCGGGGCCGTGATGTAGGTCAGCAGCAGAATAGCCGGAGCGACAGCCAGTGAGATCCGCTCGGAATAGCGGGTCGCGAGGCTTTTGGGAGTTATTTCACCGAAGATCAGGATCGCGATGGTCAGGATCCCCACGGCCACGCCAGGCCCTATGCTGCCGAGTTCCCGAGTCGCAATGACGGTCGCAAGGGCCGACGCGCTGATGTTCACCAAATTATTGCCGATCAGAATGGCCACCAGCATCTTCGAGGGCCCAGCCTTGAGCGACTGCAGAGCCCGAGCGCCCGAGCGTCCATCATCGACAAGCGCGTCTGCTCTCGCGCGTGATAACGACACGAGAGCCGTTTCGGCGCCAGAGAAGAAGGCCGACAAGCACAACAGCGCTAACAGGAGAGCAACTTCACCCATGATTCATTGGTGGGACGGTTTTGAAATCAGATTAATGATGGTTGAAACGCTGTCGGGCAAGCAAACACGACCCGAGTCTCGTCTAGTTCTTTTCGATCAGGCTTTCCGCGTAGGCCGCAATGGCCTCAATCTCGTCTATCGTGATCTCGAAGGGTGGGTAGTACGGATCGGACTCCGACCATAGGGGGTAACCCGGGACTCGTGCGAAAACAGGGTGAGGTCGACGCGTATAGAAGGTCGTAAAACGCTCACGCCAATCGTCGCTCTTCACCATCCAGTTGAAAGACGGCGTATTGCCGATACCACCCAGGCGATTGTATTCACCGATAACATGGCACCGCGAACAGTATTGGATCGACAAATCCAACCCCTGTTGCACGGGGTCTGCCCACGGTGGCGTGGTGCTGATGGTGCATCCGCAGAAGACCAGCAGTAACTGTAGAGCGCGCCTCATTCCAATGATCTTAGTCGATATTCAGGATCCACTGATGGGGATCCGGTATTTCGCCATACTGAATACCGAGAATGGTGTCCAAAAGGCGCTGAGTCAACGATGCCCCGGCATCCGCAGAGACGTGAATCTCTTCACCCATATAGTTAATGGACTGAATAGGCGCGACGACCGCGGCGGTTCCCGCACCAAACATCTCCTTCAACTCACCCGCGCTTGCGGCCGCCTTTAGTTCCGTTACCGACACCTTGCGCTCGGAATGCTTCACTCCCCAATCCTTCAGCAGAGTTAGCACGCTGTCCCGCGTCACGCCTGGGAGAATGGTCCCGGACAGGTCTGGCGTGATCACCTCATCGCCGATGCGAAAAAATACATTCATTTGGCCTGCCTCCTCTGCAAACTCATGCTCATTCGCATCGAGCCAGAGAATCTGGTCGAAGCCCTCCTCAGCAGCGGAAGCCATGGGCCGCAGGGTCGCTGCGTAGTTCCCCGCCGTCTTGGCAAACCCGGTCCCACCGGGAACGGCTCGCGTATAGCGCGGCTCGGCCTTTAACCGAAGCGCCTTCGCGCCGGAGGCAAAGTATGGGGCGACCGGTGCCGTCACGATCACAAACAGGTACTCCAATGCTGGACGCACGGCGATGTGTTGCTCACTCGCAAAGATGATTGGTCGGATGTAGAGTGACTCGCCGCGAGCGCGCGGGACCCAGGCGTGTTCGGTCCGGACCATCTCGCTGACACAAGCGATAAAGTCCTCGGTGGTAACTGAGGGTATCGCCAGGCGCTCGCAAGACTGCGTCAGTCGCCTCGCGTTATCCGCTGGCCGGAATAGCCGCAATCGTCCATCTGCCGAGCCTCGATACGCCTTCATCCCCTCAAACACCGTCTGCCCGTAATGAAGCGCAAGTGTTGTCGGGTCAATAGCCAGCGGCTCGCGAGGTCGGATTTCAGCGGGCCCCCAATCCCCTTCTGCCCAACGGCGTATCAGCATGTGGTCCGAAAAGATATTTCCGAACGCGAGCGGTTCGCGAGCGAGACGGTCAAGGGTGCTCGAATCAGTCGTGCTGACGTTAATGTCCATGGGTTTTAGGGTTCCCCCGTTCGCTTAGCGCGCGATTTCAGTGTCGACCCGCTGCAGCAATTGGTCAACTTGTTCGTCTGAAAGAGCGCCGCCGTGCGAGAACAGTAGCTGTCCGTCGCGACCAAATGCAAGCACGTGATAGGTATTGTCGGTGAGTCCCCACTGCTCAACGAGAGCCGCGCTGGACCAGAGACTGTCATCGAGACGTCCACCGGCGTCACCTTGGAGAGTCACCTCGGGCGGGCGTTCGCCCACTACCAGTTCTGCGGCCGCGATCCCGTGGGCCACAAGCATCGCGCAAAACGTCAGGACAAGCCGCGACACGACTTAGAACGCCTCCCGCCGGCTGCGCCGCATCTTTGAGCATTTTCGAATACACACCGGGTTTGCCTTTGCATCCCAGGCTTTTGCGTAGATCGTGCGGTAGGGTTCTTCCATCAGGATATCGCTGAGCAGACGCTTGTTGATATTGTGCTCGGCGTGCGGGCGCCCTGCTTGGGCGTACATATTCCTCTCGTCTGCTGATCCCTCGACCCAGCAGCAGGCGGAAACCGCCCCGCTCGCCACGATATAGGGGCGGTTCTCCTCGACCGACTTGCACCGGATGTTTGTCGTATCCGCATGCGATTCCGCGCGGCCTTCAGGAGTAACTTTTGGGTCTCGACCTAATTGCTGATCCACGACTGCCGGATCGGCCGGTCGGAGCGCTCGCGACTCACCGTCGGGCATTTGATAGGCGAACGCCTCGTCTTTTCCAAATCGGATCGTGTCAATTACCTTAAAGGCTTTAAAACCCATGTCGCGGCTGAGCGCAAGCGCCTCTGCAATCTGATGCTGATTATGCTCAAACGGTATGAAATGCCATTCGGCACGGGCGCCGGTCCCAAGATAGGCTATCGCGTTCTCCATAATCTTTTTGAACCTCGTGTTCACACGGTAGAGATGGTTCGTATCAGCAAGACCGTCAATATGAAACTCCACCAGCGAATCATTGGTAGTGAAGAGATCGCCCAGTCGACGCCACCAACTGGCACTTCGTAGCCCGGCGTTTGAGGAGAGGATAAGCCGAATCCCAAAACCCAAAAAGTATTCGCAGACCTCGAAGCAATCGCGCGAGGCAGCCGGGTCCCCCAGCCCACCGCACAGGTCAATCTCCGAGATACGGCTGCACAGGTCGGCCGGGAAATTACGTTGGATCGTCGGAAGATCAAGATCGATATTTCGCACCTTCTCCATATCGGGCAGGCAGCGATTCATCTGCTGGGTTCGCCCGCACATGGGACAGGCCGCGTTGCATTTGTCGGTGAGCTCGAGATGAAATTTCATATCCCGGGCCGTGTCAAACATACCGCTGTTTGTTCCCGAGTGGTCGCTGTCGCTCATGACTGATCCTTCTTTTGATAAATGTAGTAGCGCCCTTTGGGCACATGAGCCGGACCTGGGAGCGTTTGCCATTCAGGCACAGCAAACTCCTGGTCCGAGAGCACGATGGCGCCCGGACAAAGCAGATCATTCAGTATCGGGCCTATATCGATAGCCAACTGGCGATCCCGATCCGCGTGCCCGCTGCCAATATCGCAATGGGCCAACGCCGCCTGTTGGGCAAGGATCGGGCGCTGGTTTTGAAGACTTTCTCTGAAGTCCCCCTCAATCAGGTAGGGAGCCAAAGGCGTACTGTCCGGGTGCGCCGCAGGCGCTCGCTCAAACACGTAGATGTCGCGCTGACCGGAATGTTCCCGCAGATGGTCAAAGGTCCTGCCGTTACCCAGCCCCAACTCAAGGATCACGCCGTCCAGCGGCTCAATCGAGCGAAGCGCCCATTCAATGCAGGCGCGCTGGGCCTCAAGGCGACGGATCATACTGTCCAGGCGACTCATCTCTGAAGACACGTGCGGTTAACGCCGGCGCGCGTACCCCGTTGGACGCATCCGCTCTTCAGGGCGGTGAATAGCATTTGAAAAAACCGACGGCCACGTTGTGATTGGTCGGGGCGAGAGGATTTGAACCTCCGACCACCGCAACCCCATTGCGGTGCGCTACCAGGCTGCGCTACGCCCCGAATAATCCGTTGAGTTCTAGGTATCAAGCAATAAGGAAATCTGCTCAAGTTCTGCCAGCAGACTCTGCACGTCAGACTCACTAAGCCCTGCTTCCGCGTCGGTTTGACTGGATTCGGCAGCCAACTGGTTACAGGCACCGCTGATGGTGTACCCCTCGATATAGAGAAGGCGCCGTATCGTCCGGATGAGTTCGACCTCGTGCCTTTGATAATAACGGCGGTTACCCCGACGTTTGACCGGCTGGAGCTGTGGGAACTCCTGCTCCCAATATCGCAGCACGTGCGGCTTGACTGCGCACAGTTGCCCGACCTCGCCAATAGTGAAATATCGTTTGCCGGGAATCGGTGGCAGATCCTCGGCACCCGGATCGAGCATGGTCATGTCCGCGCCTCGGGGGCGTCAATCACGCTCGCAATAATTTGGGTGTTGGCCCCCACGTCCTCTTTCACCCGCTGACTGGCGCGGAAGGTCACTACTCGACGGGCGCTAACGGGGACGGTTTCCCCGGTCTTCGGATTGCGGCCAGGGCGGCTGTTCTTCTCGCGAATGGTGAAGCCGCCAAATCCAGACAACTTGACGCTTTCGCCGCCTTCTAAGGCCTCGCGGATTTTCTCGAAGAAAAGCTCCACGAATTCCTTCGCCTCGCGCTTGTTAAGGCCAAGTTCGTCGAAAAGGGTATTAGCAAGGTCTGCTTTGGTAATGGTGCTGCTCATAAGGAAAAACGTTGACCCGCCTAAGACCTCACTCACTCGTGTCGATGAACCAATTTATGTCGAGGTCAGGTACAAGTCAAATCGCAACTCGAATCGCAACGTCGTCAGGACTTGCCTTAGCGTGTCAGGCGATAAAACTTACCGGCCGCGAAGCGTACCTGCTAGTTCTGAGCCGACGGCGTCCACAACATGATTCGCCACCGCATCAACCTCTCCGTCGGTTAGATTGCGATATTCGGACTGCAAGGTCAAGCGAAAAGTCATTGATTTTTTGGTTGACTTCGCATCATTTTCTTTATAGGAATCAATAACCTCTGCGTTTTGCAGCAGATCCCCCGCACCCTGACGAATACAGTCCATTACGCGCGCGGCGTCGATCGCCTCGTCGAATTCAAAAGACAGATCCCGCGACACCTGAGGAAAACGCGATACCGGAAGATGCTGCGGTACTCGACGGCGACTCACCGACTCCCAATCGAGTTCAAAAGCGAATACCGGTCGATCGATGTCGACCACCTGCAGCATTTCTCTGCTGACGCGTCCGACGAAACCTTTCGACGCGCCATCCACAAAAATCTCAGCGCATTGCCCGGCCTGATAACTCGGGTGGACCGTCGCCGCAAACTGCGTACGGCCGCTGGCCCCTGCGAGATCTATCAATGATTCGACATCACCTTTAATGTCAAAAAAGTCCACATCTCGCCCTTTTTGATCCCAGCGGGTTCCGGTGGCCGACCCGGTCACGACGCCGCCGATCGATAACGACTCGAGCGGCTTTCTGGCGGTGCCCCAAAAAACGTGTCCGGACTCGAAAAGCCGCACATCGCGAACCTGTCGGCGGAGGTTATTACCCAGCGCCAAAAGAAGGCCGGGGAGCAATGCGAGGCGCATCTCTGCAAGTTGTGAGGCTATCGGGTTTTTAAGCGCAATACCCCCTTTTCCCCCACTCGCTATTCTTTGAAGGTCGGCTCCGATAAAACTGTAGGTAATGGCCTCGAAGAAACCCCGGTCCACCAAAAGGTCGCGGGCTCGATTGAGTTCAACATCTGCCTCTGGAGCCAATCGCTCTCCGGCCAACACCCGCGGTCGGTTTGCAGGAAAGGTGTCGTAGCCGCTCAAACGAGCGACCTCTTCAACGAGGTCATGCTCGGCTACGAGATCAAATCGATGGGAGGGAGGCCTGACCTTCCACGCCGATGGCGAGGGCGTAAACGCGTAGCCCGCCTGAGCGAAGACGGCGTCGACTTTATTTTTCGGTAGCGCCGTCCCAAGCATCCGGGT
>JAYNKS010000103.1:0-896 GCA_038111345.1 Gammaproteobacteria bacterium
GGACGCCGCAATATCGATGCTCTCCCCGGTCCGAGGATTGCGACCCACTCGCCCCGCTCGCTCGCTCACAGAAAAAATGCCGAAGCCTACGAGCGATACCGAATCGCCCTGACTGAGCGCCTGAGAGATCGTGCTGAAAACGGATTCGACGGCGCCGCTGGCCTGATGCTTGTCGAGGCCCGTTTGCGATGCAACTGCGTCAATGAGGTCTGCTTTGTTCATCTTTTTTCCTACCCGAAAAACCCGTGCGGCTAATGCGTTCTCGCTGCGCCCTTTGCGGACTCATCGTCGTCAGCAGTAGCTGCGGCGGCCACGTCATCGGCTTCAACCGTCGCCATCTCGGGCATTTTTTCCAGCGCCACCGAGATGACCTCATCAATCCATCTTACCGAGATAATCTCGAGGCCACCCTTTATATTTTTGGGAATCTCTACCAGATCCTTTTCATTTTCCTTAGGGATCAAGACGGTGGTGATACCTCCGCGATGCGCAGCGAGCAACTTCTCCTTCAGCCCGCCGATTGGCAACACTTCTCCCCGAAGCGTGATCTCTCCCGTCATGGCCACATCGGAACGAACCGCAATGCCAGTAATGGCCGAGATCACCGCCGTGCACATACCAACACCCGCACTCGGTCCATCTTTGGGAGTAGCGCCCTCGGGTACGTGAATATGGATATCTTTCTTGCCAAAGAACTCAGGATCAATGCCGTATTGGGACGCTCGGGTCCGGATCACGGACATCGCGGCCTGAATCGACTCCTGCATCACATCCCCAAGCTTGCCGGTGTAGCTGTGTTTCCCCTTGCCTGGCATCACCGCCGACTCGATCGTTAACAACTCGCCACCGACTTCAGTCCATGCGAGACCCGTCACCTGCCCCACCCGGTTGCTCTC
>JAYNKS010000103.1:906-6352 GCA_038111345.1 Gammaproteobacteria bacterium
ATACTTCGACAGATTTCGCGCCGTTACCTGTGCTTTCTTCTTTTTAGGATCGAGTAGGAGTTCTTTAGCGACTTTGCGACAAATCTTCGCAATTTCGCGATCCAGTCCCCTCACCCCAGCCTCCCGCGTGTAGTAACGCACGATGTCGGTCAGCGCCTGCTGATTGATGCTGATCTCATCATCCTTCAGCCCGTTGTTCCGGCGCTGCTTGCTGACCAGGTAATTTGTCGCAATGTTGATTTTCTCGTCCTCGGTGTAACCCGAAATACGAATGACCTCCATTCGATCCAAAAGGGGTCCCGGGATATTTAGAGTGTTGGCGGTGGCCACAAACATGACCTCGGACAGGTCGTAGTCGACCTCAAGGTAGTGATCGCCGAACTTATGGTTCTGCTCAGGATCTAACACCTCCAATAATGCCGACGACGGATCCCCTCTAAAGTCCATAGACATCTTGTCTACCTCATCCAGCATGAACAAGGGATTTCGGGTGCCCGACTTAGCCATGTTTTGGATAATCTTTCCGGGCATCGATCCAATATAGGTACGACGATGGCCTCGGATCTCCGCCTCGTCGCGAACGCCTCCCAGGGACATGCGCATGAACTTCCGGTTGGTCGCCCGCGCGATCGACTCTCCCAACGAGGTCTTACCCACACCGGGAGGGCCGACGAGACAAAGAATCGGTCCTTTCACTTTATTAATCCGCTGCTGAACGGCGAGGTATTCAAGGATCCGCTCTTTGACTTTTTCCAGTCCGTAGTGATCGGCTTCGAGGATCTCCTCCGCCTTGACCAACTCTTTCGAGACGCGGCTGCGTTTTTTCCACGGCACCTGAGTCAGCCATTCGATGTAGTTGCGAACTACGGTGGCCTCGGCAGACATCGGTGACATCATCTTAAGTTTTTTAAGCTCCGCCTCCGCCTTTTCGCGCGCCTCGGTGGGCATGCCGGCCTTTTCCACCTTTTGCTGCAGTTCCTCCATCTCATTAGGCGCATCGTCCATCTCGCCCAACTCTTTCTGGATGGCCTTCATCTGCTCATTCAGGTAATACTCGCGCTGACTTTTCTCCATCTGCTTCTTCACGCGACCGCGCAATCTCTTCTCGACCTGCAACAGATCAATCTCGGATTCCATGATGCCGAGGATATGCTCAAGACGCTCGGCCACGTCCCCGAGCTCAAGGATCTTCTGCTTGTCCTCGTTGCGCAACGTCAAATGGGCGGCAATGGTATCCGCCAGGCGCCCCGGATCGTCGATCCCAGACAGTGATGTCAACACCTCAGGGGGGATTTTGGAATTCAGTTTGACGTACTGTTCAAACTCGGATGTGACGGTGCGCGTGAGAACCTCCCCCTCTCGCTCATCGAAGGTGCCCTCCGCAACCGCCGTGGCATCTACAACAAAACTGTCCTCGGTTTCGACGTAATCGGTAATCACCGCTCGCGAAATGCCCTCCACGAGCACTTTTACCGTGCCGTCGGGCAGCTTTAGCAACTGGAGAATATTAGCAACCGTGCCGACGCTGAAGATGGCTTCCGGACCGGGATCATCATCAGCCGCATCATGTTGAGCCGCCAGGAATATCTGCTTTCCGGCTTGAACGGCCTCCTCTAGCGCATGTATCGACTTCTCGCGTCCCACAAAGAGCGGCAACACCATGTGCGGAAAGACCACCACATCACGCAAGGGCAGCATGTGGTATCGCGTTCTCGGGCTGATCGGGTCGATGGGGGTGTCGTCGCTCATTAGATTACCGTCATATCAAAGTAGAACCATCGGGCCGTCGCGCGCTCTCGACGCGCTCTAGCTCGCTCAAGACTAGTCTGGGGTCGGTGAGGGGTGATTTCAAGGAATTCCTGAGAATTCCCCGTAATACCCTATCCCAAAGAGGGTATCAGGACGACCGGCTGGATACGTTTCTGGGGGCGTCTTCGTACATGAAGAGGGGCTGAGAGCCTTCTTCAATCACGTTGGCATCTACCGTGACACGAGTGACATTTTCCATGGAGGGCAATTCGAACATCGTCTCGAGCAGCGCTTTTTCCAGAATGGACCGCAATCCGCGCGCGCCCGTTTTTCGGGCAAGGGCCCGACGGGCAATGGCGCGAAGCGCGTCATCGCGGATCTCGAGCTCAACGCCTTCAAGTTCAAACAGTTTTTGATACTGCTTCACGAGAGCGTTTTTGGGCTCTGTAAGGATCGTGACCAGCGCCTGCTCGTCCAGCTCTTCGAGCGTTGCGACTACCGGCATACGACCGACGAATTCCGGGATCAGTCCGTATTTGACCAAATCCTCGGGCTCAAGATTATTGAGGAAATCGCTGACGTACTTATCGTCAGTCTTACTCTTTATATCCGCCCCAAACCCGATGCCTGATTTCTCCGAGCGCTCCTGAATGACGCGCTCCAATCCGGCAAACGCCCCGCCACAAATGAACAGCACGTTGCGGGTATCGACCTGCAAGAATTCCTGCTGAGGGTGTTTTCTACCGCCCTGTGGAGGCACGGACGCCACGGTTCCTTCAATCAATTTCAAGAGCGCCTGCTGCACTCCCTCTCCGGACACATCGCGAGTGATTGACGGGTTATCGGCCTTGCGCGATATCTTGTCGATCTCGTCGATGTAAACGATACCTACCTGGGCCTTCTCAACATCGTAATCGCATTTCTGGAGCAATTTCTGAATGATGTTTTCGACGTCTTCCCCTACATACCCGGCTTCGGTCAGGGTCGTGGCGTCCGCGATCGTAAAAGGAACATTCAACTCCTGGGCCAAGGTCTCGGCCAAAAGCGTCTTACCCGAGCCCGTCGGCCCAATCATCAAAATATTGCTCTTGGAGATATCTACATCGGCCGAACCGCTGTTTCCTTCATGCTCGATTCGTTTGTAGTGGTTATACACGGCCACCGAAAGGACTTTTTTAGCGTCCGACTGGCCGATCACATAATCGTCCAACCGCTCGCATATTTCCCGTGGCGTCGGATAGCGCGCGCTCGAGGCTTCGCTTTCATCCGCATCCTCTGCTTCCTCACGGATGATTTCATTACACAGCTCGACGCACTCGTCGCAGACAAACACGGAAGGTCCAGCGATCAGTTTCCTGACCTCATGCTGGCTCTTCCCGCAAAAGGAGCAGTAAAGCAACTTGTCGCTTTTCTTCTCGTTTTCGTCGTCTGCCATTCGGGCCTCTCTTGTCCTTCTTCAATTCCAGATCCCCGCTTTATGAGGGTCTGCTTATATACACAGCCTTTACGATGCAACCTTTGGAAAAAAAATGCAAGCGCCGCAGGTCGCCCCGCGTCGGTTTACTCGTCTGCCCTGCTTTTTAAAACCCGATCGACAATGCCATACGCAACGGCCTCATCTTCATCCATGAAGTTATCGCGTTCCGTATCGCTGGTCACCGTTGCGACGTCCTTCCCCGTGTGATGGGCAAGAACCTGATTAAGCCGTTCGCGCAAGCGTAGGATCTCACGCGCGTGGATATCGATATCCGTTGCCTGCCCCTGAAAACCGCCCCACGGCTGGTGAATCATGATTCGAGAGTGCGGCAGCGTGAAGCGTTTTCCGGCGGCGCCTCCGGCAAGAATCACCGCCCCCATACTCGCCGCCTGCCCAATACACACGGTACTGATGCTGGGTCGTACGAATTGCATGGTGTCATAGATCGCCATCCCCGCGTTTACCGCGCCACCGGGGGAATTGATGTAGAGATGGATATCCTTATCCGGATTCTCAGATTCCAGAAACAGCAGTTGCGCAACAATTAGATTGGCCATGTGGTCTTCAACCGGGCCCACCATAAAGACCACGCGCTCCTTGAGTAGCCGCGAATAGATGTCGTAGGCACGCTCGCCCCTGCCCGTGGTCTCTATCACCATAGGCACCATGCCCAGGTTCTGTACCTCCGGAAGATCAGCACTACCAATCACTTTTGCCATATGTTTATTAACTCGTTTCGGGGTGGGCTTGCACGACCGCGCCACTACGCCTCTACTTTAGCAGGGGCGTCTGGACGCATAAACTCTTCGAAGCTGATCGTCTTATCCGTGACGGTGGCCTCAGCGAGCAACGCGTCGACCGCTTGCTCCTCGACCACCACCGCTTCGATCTGTGCCAGGCGACTCTTGTCTTCGAAGTACCACTTCACAAACTGTTCCGGGTCGCTGTAACTCGAGCCCATCTCAGTAACCCGCTCGCGCACTCGATCGGCGTCCGGCTTGATTTCCAACCGCTTGACGACGCCGTGCATCGCGAGCCCCAACCGGACCCTTCGATAGGCCTCGTCAAGATAATTGGCGCGATCAATCGGTCCATCGTGAGGCAGTCCACGCTGCTGAAGCTGCTGGCGCACGGCCTGAATCGACCGGTTGATTTCTTCATCAACCAGTGCGGTGGGCACCTCAAACTCGTTGTCCTTCATGAGCGCATCCAACACGGACTCTCTGACCTTGAGACGCGCCCGCTGATCACGCTCTCGCTCAAGACTGGTCTGGATTTCGGCACGAAACGACTCCACCGTACCGTCGTCAATGCCAAAGGTTTTTATGAACGCCTCATCAATTTCGGGCACTTCGGGCGCCGCAACCTCTTTTACCTTGACGGAAAACTCGGCGGCTTTTCCGGCGACTTCTGCCCCGGGATAATCCTCTGGAAAGGTCAACGAAATGGTCAATTCGTCGTTTGCCTTAACACCGACCAGAGCATTCTCAAATTCGGGCAACAGAGCGCCTTTGCCAAGGACTACCGCGTAATCTTTTGCCTCGCCACCCTGGAACACCTCGCCATCGACCCGACCCTCAAAGTCAATCGTCACGCGGTCATCGGTCTCTGACGCTTTTTCTGCAGCGCTGTACGCCGTACGCTGATGGCGCAGGGTGTCGATCGTTCGGTCGATATCCTCTTCCTTTATATCGCATTGTTCGCGCTCAACAGACACGCCTTTGAGATCCGTCTTGGTCACGTCTGGAAAGATCTCAAAATCGGCGACAAACTCAAGATCTTCACCACGTGCCAGCGTCTTCGGCTCAATCGATGGTGGGCCGGCTGCATCAAGCGATTTGTCCGCCAACGCCGAAAAATAACTGGAGCTGATCAGCTCGTCTGCAGCCTCTGCGAGCGCCTGGTCCGCAAAGCGTGATTCAATTACCTTCATCGGCACCTTGCCGGGGCGAAAGCCCGCGATTTTCGCAGTCCTGGCGAGCCGCGTTAGTTTTGCCGAGATAGCCCCATCGAGTTGCTCGGCGGGAACCTTGACGGTCATGCGACGCCCGATGGCGCCAGTATTCTCAATAGCTACATCCATCACTTCATTCATCCCTGTCGTTGATCGACTGTCCTTCTGATTTTTGCTTCGATAACCCGAACCACACCCTGCCGGCGCCACTGATGGTGCGAAAGGGGAGACTCGAACTCCCACGGGTTGCCCCACTGGCACCTAAA
>JAYNKS010000104.1:0-6337 GCA_038111345.1 Gammaproteobacteria bacterium
GCATGGGGCCAATAAAGATTGCCGTAAGTATCGGCTGCATACCAACGATAAGCGCGCTATCGCCCGCACTGACGCCAAGATCGATTCCGGCAAATACCCCGCCCAGATACACCCCATGGACCAACACACCTACGACCATGATATGGAAGGTCTCGACCCAACCCTTGGGCCAGGCGGCATGGGCTAAGAGCGTGATGACGCCAAGGATGGCGCTCACGAAAGCAAAGCGCATCGCCAGGAAGGTGGCGGGTTCGGCATAAGGGAGCCCGAGCTTAGCGCCGATGAAACCGGTGCTCCACAAGACCACGAACAGACCTGGCGCTGAAGAAAGCAGCATGATCTGGGCGCGGGACCGCCTGGTGGGCGATGTGTTGGACAATGGGAAGTCCTGCTAGGCAATATCGAGCGGCTAGTGTATTGCAATCGACTCGCGTTCTGTTGATCATCGACGACTTGTCTTTACAGGTAGTTGACCCCACATCTCCCACCTCACCACAGAAAACATTCCCATGACCGATCACCCTTTCGTTCAGGCAGTGACCGCCCAGACTTTTGAAGCGTACGTTCTGCGCCAGTCTCAGGATGTGCCCGTCTTGGTGGATTTCTGGGCCGACTGGTGCAACCCATGCAAAATGCTGATGCCAATCCTGGATCAACTTGCCTCTGAATACGACGGCAAGTTCCTGGTCGCTAAAGTAGACACCGATCAAGAACGAGAACTGGCGGCTACTTACGGAATTCGCAGCTTGCCCACCGTGAAGATCTTTCGCCGCGGGCAGGTCGTCGACGAGTTCATGGGCGCCCTACCCGAGTCTTCCGTTAGAGAAATCGTCGAGCGCTATTTAGATCGCCCGGCGGATCAGATCATCGCAAAGGCACAAGACTGCTTAGACGCGGGGCGTCCGGCGGATGCTGTTGCGCTTTTATCAGAGGCCCTCGACACTGATCCTACCTACCTAAAATTACGCCTCAGTCTCGCGCAGGCGCAAATCGTGGCCGGAAACGCACAACAGGCGCTAGATACCCTATCGGAGCTGCCGGCTAACGAAGCGATGCAGACCGACGTTAAACAGATTCGGGCGCGGGCAGAAATTGCCGCAGGAGGGCAATCCGGAATGAACGCGGAAGAACTGATGGCGCGAGTCAAGAAGGATCCCAACGATCTGGCGGCTCGACTGCAATGGGGCAAGATGCTGCTGTCAGAACCAGATAAAGTGGAAGAAGCACTAAACGTGCTTATCGACACCGTACGAGCGGGTCGGAATCAGCCTGAAGGCGAGCAGGCACGCCAATGCATCATTCAGGTCTTTGAGAGCCTGGGGTCAGACGACCCACGCATCGGCCCATACCGTCGTCAACTCGCTCAGGCGCTGAACTAACCCGACGGGGCGCTAGCCACGCGGGTGGTGTTCGCTGTGAAGCGACTGAAGACGCGCCCGGGCAACATGGGTATAAATCTGCGTCGTCGAAAGATCAGCGTGGCCAAGGAGCATCTGGACGCTTCGAAGGTCTGCGCCGTGATTAAGTAAATGCGTTGCAAAGGCGTGCCTCAGGGTATGGGGCGACAAACGAGTGTCGATTCCAGCTTTTGCAGCGTAACGTTTGATTAACTGCCAGAATGCCTGCCGACTCATGGGTTGACCCCGCCGGGTAACGAATACCGCAGAGCTCACCCGCTCCCCCAACAGTATTTTTCGTTGGTCACTCAGATAGACCTTGATCATCTGCGCGGCCTCATCCCCCAGCGGCACAATCCGCTCTTTTCCTCCCTTTCCTGTCACCCGCACAAGTCCGGTCGTCAAATCCACCTGATGCAACTCAAGGGCCACTAACTCCGAGACCCGAAGTCCGCTGGCATACATCGTCTCGAGCATCGCCCGGTCACGAGCCACGAGCGGGCCGTTTCCGTCAGGCGCGGCAAGAAGTTTCTCGACAGCCGATTCGGTAATTGCTTTTGGTAGGGGCCGCCCAAGCGCGGGAGACTGAACATCAGCACTTGGATCAGCCGATAAAAGTCCCTCACGGACGAGATAGCGGTAAAACCGTCTTAAGGTTGAAAGACGGCGAGCGGACGACCGGGCGCTCAATCCTGACCGGACATGGGCAGCGAGATAGTTAAGGATATCCGCGCGAGCACAAGCGTCCAACGGAACGTTCTTTTTCGAAAGAAAGGTCTCGAAGGCCGCCAGATCTGAACGATAAGCGCTGAGCGTATTCGCGCTCAAACCGGATTCAAGCCACAGGGAATCCAGAAACTGATCAATCAGGCCACCGCCCTTGCTCGCCATGGCTACTGGCCTTCCTGACGTATCCTGGCCAGCTGAATTTGAGCCAGCCGGTACTGAAGCTTAGCCTGTAGCTTGGCATCGTTCGTACCGCTCAGTAACTGCTGATAGACCCGGACAGCGTCGTCGAAGAACATGGCCGCCTCCAGCGCCAGTCCGGCCTGATAAAGCGCGCTTCGGCGCCAAAGCACGGCATTAGGTCCCGATAGGCTCGCCGATTCCAGAAAGTAGGCAGCCGCTCTGGCGGGCTCACCCATCCCAAGCCAAGACTGACCCATCCAGTAAAAGAGCTCTCGTTTCTGATCGGCTGTGCGGATCAGTCGAGAGGCGCTCTGGAACAATTTGATCGCGAGCTCATGCTGCTCGAGAAACTGAAGATCAAACATGATCTGCATCACCCGATCGAGACTGCCTGGGGAAATCTCTTTCAAACTAGAGAGCCATCGGTCAAGTTGATCCGCTCCGAGCTCCGGATAACCTCCCAAAACCTGGATCCGGGCTGTGCGCACCACCCACGCGCCGAGATCGATCGTATCGGGTCGCTTCCGGATGAGGCGCTGTAATTCGGCCGCTAGTGCAAAATCTGTGTTCCTAAGCGCCTCATCCATAAGGATCAATAACGCGCCATCATCGAGCGCCTCATAATTCGCCAGCACTCCGCGGTCGCCAAAAAACATCTGAATTAATTCAAATTTTTGGTGACTGAGGCAGTGACGAATAAGCCAACCATACCCTGACACAGGAGTCGACGGGTACAACCCGGTCCAGATCAGGTTGACTGCAAGCGCGCGCTCCTCTAGCGCGCTCAGGTCGCCCCTCTGCCACAACGCCTGCCAGAGGCTCTCCGCAGAGGATGAATTCATACCCCAATCTTGGATTACGGTATGGGCAATGTGGCCATACGCGGCCAAGAGCGCTTGTGGTAGGTCGAGCGCTAGCAGAGGATCCAACTCCTCGGTCCATTCGATCAGGCGCTCAAGGGCATTAACGCGCGTCGCTGCGAGTGAGGGTTGATCGGCGATCACTGCGACCATAGCCGTTCGCGTGCGCTCGAGCGTCTCGCTTTCGGCAGGGATTGGAATCGCACCTAGACGACTGAGAGCAACGGGCGCCTCGATCGTGAGAGAACGCCACTCCGAGAAAATGAGCCAAAGCCGGGTCGAAACCGAGGGCGCATCTTGGAGCATTTCGGCCGCCCGGGCCGGGTCGTCCTGCCGCAGTGCAAGACGAGCCTGCAAAACTATCCAAGACGGCTCTTTCGGTTCGTAGTCGTTTTGGAAATCAAGAGCCGCCGCATCTGCCCGCTCGACATCGTCTGTCGCGAGAAACCCCTCGATGATCCCGAGTCGGGCCTGTCGCACCGATCCGGCATCGAGTTCGGGGGTCGCCAACATCTCCTGAAAGACCTTCAGGGCGTCATCTGCCCCGCCGTGCTCGAGAAGCCATGAGCCCAGGCGTAGCCCCAGTTCAGAGGTCTCATGAACCTCACGGTTCGAGAACGCGTGCCACAACTCCTCGGTGAGCCGTTGACGTTTTCCAGCGCGCTGAAGCAGCAGCCAGCGGGACCGTCGGCGCTCCGCGAAACTCTCGTTCGCACCCAGTGGCGCGTGTTCAAGCACATAGAGTCGGAGCTCATCGAGGCTCTGGTCGCGAAGCGCGGCGTCATTCAGATCAGATAACTCAACCCCAAAGGGCTCAATACCCAGGCGGTCGCTATTATTGCCGCGTGAGGGCAAACCGCTAACGGTGCCGCTGAAGTCAAGAAGCGTCTGAAAATCAAGCTGCGGCGCGAGTGTGATCGCCGATTCTGAGCCCTGCGGGGTGACGGCGGGGCCAGAGGAGGCTGACAGCGGCGCGTCTTCAGCAAAAACGCGAGCACTGCCGACGATTAAAACAAGGAGAATCGAGACCGCTGAGCGCACGGCCCGCCGGGCTGTCCAGAAAGGAAAGGTCCGGCTGCTCGCGTTCACCCGCTCAACAGCTCGTGTTGAGGCGCAAAGTGCGCCCCGAAACCTGCTCAGGAAATCTTTTCCCGAATTCGGGCCGACTTACCGGTGCGCCCTCTTAGGTAGTAAAGCTTCGCACGACGCACGTCGCCTCGGCGGCGCACCTCTATATCGGCGACGAGGGGGCTGTGCGTTTGAAACACACGCTCTACCCCTTCGCCATAGGACATTTTGCGGACGGTGAACGAGGAGTTGAGCCCGCGGTTCTTTCGGGCAATCACGACACCTTCAAACGCCTGAAGCCGCTCCCGATTACCTTCTTTGACCTTCACCTGTACCCTAACGGTGTCGCCCGGACCAAAGTCTGGCACCTGGTCTTTCAATTGTTCGTTTTCCAACTGTTGAATAATGCTTGTCATCGCAAGTTCTCCTGTCATCATCTCTAAGGATGCTCTGCCTTAAATTCCGCAAGGAGCATCTGCTCCTCGTCGCTCATATTCCTACGCTCCAACAGATCCGGACGTTTTAACCAGGTCTGTCCCAGCGCCTCCTTCAGGCGCCAGCGTCTAATCTCCTCGTGGTTACCACCAAGCAGGACCTCAGGTACCCGCTCCCCCTCGAAGACCTCCGGCCGGGTGAAGTGGGGCCAGTCCAACAAGCCATTGCTGAAGGAATCCGCGTCGGCTGAATTTTCGTTACCGAGCACCCCCGGCAACTGCCGAACCAACGCTTCTATCAGCACCATCGCAGGTAACTCTCCCCCTGCGACCACATAATCGCCGATCGACAATTCATCGTCGACTTCATTGTCCAACACCCGCTGATCGATCCCCTCGTACCGTCCCGCGACAAGTACCAGCGCGGGCTCCTCACTCAGTTCTCGTAACCTCGAGTAATTCAACACGGGTCCCTGCGGACTCAGGCAGATTACCTTGCCTCGCGACGCCTCACGTGCCGCCCGAATAGCCTTCACCATTTGAGGCGCCTGCATCACCATGCCCGGGCCGCCCCCGTAAGGTCGATCATCAACCCGTTTGTAGCTGTCCTCGCTGTAGGATCTCGGATCCCACAAGTGCATCGCTAACGCGCCTTGTTCAACCGCAATCCGCGTCATGCCGTACTCACGTACGGTCGCGAACATCTGCGGAAAAATCGTTACCACGTCTATCCGCATGACGTCGCTACCACGCTCGGTGAAGACCGAATCGACTAAAAATCCAGTTCCCAGTCAACCGTGACCCGGCCCTGTTTTAAATCGACTTCCTTCACAACACTGTCAATATAGGGAACCAGTCGCTCGGCTCTGGTCTTGCCTGATTCGTCCGTCTCCCTTATCACCAGCACGTCATTGGCGCCGGTCTCCATGAGTGCCGCTATCCGGCCAAGCGACTGCCCATCCAAATTAGACACTGCCAGCCCCTGCAGTTGGAACCAGTAGTATTGTCCGCGCGCCGGCGGTTCTAACCATTCGCGCCGCACGGCGATCTCGTTTCCCTGAAGAGCCGCCGCGGTGTCGCGGTCGTCACAGCCAACGAGTTTCGCTATGACCCCTTTTCCGTGGATTTGCCCTGCCTCGATCTCACGCTCAGACCAATGTCCTTTGCCACCCAGGAGCCATTTGCCATACTGCAGCACGTCCCCACGTTCACGGGAATAGTCAAATACTTTTATCCAGCCTTTTACTCCGAAGACACCGTTGATCTTCCCAACGATTAGCGGCGCGTGCTCCTCCGATGCCATGGTGCAGACCTCGATCCTCGAGGCCTCAACAATCAGGCAGCGGCCGCTTCCGGTTGCTTCAGGAAAGAGGCGACGCGCTCAGATGGTTGAGCGCCTTTTCCGATCCAATACTCAGCCCGCGCTCGATCCAGGCGCAGCGACTCTTCGCCCTTCGCCGCCATCGGATTAAAGAAACCGATACGCTCAATAAAGCGTCCGCGCGGCTGTCGTCGACGATCTGAGACCACGATGGAATAAAACGGCCGCTTCTTCGAGCCGCCACGCGCTAACCGAATGGTTACCATTACAAAATCCTCTAGAAAAATCTCCCAAACCCCGAAATTTTAACATACAACCTTCTCACGCTGGATAGGCGACTGGTGCGTT
>JAYNKS010000105.1:0-2589 GCA_038111345.1 Gammaproteobacteria bacterium
GGATCAGGGATCGAGCACCGTACCTGCCAGCCAAACCACTCACAATCGGACTGATGAAGAGCAATCCACTAGCGGCTGACAGCAATCCACCACTCATCCAAATGGGAAGCCCCGCCTCGATAACGTAGATCGGCCCGTAGATAAAAATCGTAACCCAGAAAGCCGATCTCGAAATACAGATCGTGTAGGCAATTCGGAGACGTTTTTGCGAAAAGAAATGCGGTACCGCTTTGAGCGGGCTGATAATTTTTGAATCGCTTTTCTTGATGACTGGATTACTGCCTAGGCGCAGCGTCCAGAAGTAAATAATAAGCCCCACCGACGCGAGTCCAGTGATCAGAAAGGGCGCGGTGAGGTGCCCATGATCCCAAAGCCATGTTCCAATCGATGGCGCCGATATCCAGGCGACCGCCTGAAACACCATCCTGCGTGACTCCATAATTCGGAACTGCTGCTTGCTGATGTAATCCATGATGTAAAGCGCGAGACAAACGGAAAAAATCGAGGCCGCCGAAGCTCGTAAACCGATACCCAGCGCAATCCCTGCCTCCGTATGCGACCACAGCAGCGTCGCACCAATCATGAGAAAACCAAAGCCCATTGTGATGAGCCAGCGTCGATGAATGAGCCGCTCGATCCGAGCCAAATTTAAAGTGATGAGAACAACAAAGGTTGAGGCAAAAAAGTAGACGACAGACACCATGACTTTGGTGCCAAAAACATCGAGCGCGATTAACGGAACGAGGCCAACAATGACCCCCCGGGCGAAACCTTCAAGCCCGGACATCAACCCCAAGGTGGTGAAATTAGCCCCCCGCAGTTGGTTGATGATCAGTGGCCGGCGATGAAACAAGCAGCGCTCCTGCTCAGGCGAGGCTCGAGCTAAAAATTTTTGGCTGACTATACTGGCAAAGGGGGCTATCGGCGTAACGTAGGAGAAGCAAACTTGCGCCGTTGCGACGTTTATCTGCAGGCATCCAAAATCCCATTTTTTGACTGCCTGATAGGTCCGGACAACGTCGAGGATGGCGCCGAGACTCGGCAGTATGCGAAGAGGACCACACGCCTGAGCGCCATCGATATTGACCAGAACGAAACAAACGACGAACTCGCCTCACCTAGAGCCGAAAATGATCAGTTTGAGCGGTAGATTCTGCTTTATCGAAAGCAGCACAAACGCACTTGGGTCACGTTCTTTATATCGCTCGCCCTTTTTGTCGTGCTGCTCCTGGGTCGATAATCTGTCGCCGTCACCAGGACATGAGTCGTGATGTCAGGTGATCGACCCGATTCAAATAGACCACATGGTGAGCGTCACCCGTGAAGTCCACCCTGGAGATCGACGTATTGTGAAAAGCCCAGTTGGCTACCCAATGCTTCTCATAATTGCCCACGTGGCGGGGCACTCCCATGAGCTCATTAATAAACTGGTCGATAAAATCGCCATGAGCGATTAGCGCCACATGATCCTCTCGGGCGTTAAGCGTGTTTCTGAATTGACTCACTACCGCACGCATCCGCTCAATGAATGCCTTTTCGTCTTCCACGGGTCGATTCCACCAGCCGCCCTCTCCCACCGACTCGGGCAATCGCAACGCGGGGAACCGGTCTTCGAAATAACGGCGTCCCGGTCCAGGTAGTCCGACCCGATTCTGCGCATCGTCAAACTCATAAATACCGTACTTTTCGAATACATCAGGCTGGGCTGACAAATCGAGGCCGCAGGCCTTGGCGACGTATTCGGCGGTCAGGATGGAGCGACTCATCAGGCTGCAAAAAACATGTGTGAGTCGGTATCCCGCTTCGCCCGAGGGTGCAAAGGGGTGCTGACGAGGCTCTGCCTCAGGATCAGAAAGATGGCCAGCAAGTGCTCGAGCCTGGGCGTGACCCAGCTCCGTGATATCCGGGTCCGGATTCCGATCGGGATGAAAATCGCTGCCCGTCCAGTTCTGATTATTCAGCGACTGGGCATGGCGAATAAGGTAAAGCCGCCCCATTAGGCAAATTCCTGAGTCCGGGTCAGTGCGTTATCGCCACGCTCACAGGCGAAGCATGTCCGACTGTCCCGTAGCGGGGTCATAAACGACCATATCGCCCGAACTCACTGATTTACCCGTGATGCCCATGATGGTTACAAAATGTGTGACCATCAGAATGGGAGGATCACCCGGCCTTACCTGCGATAATTTTTCTTCCAGCAGCGGTAACAGTTCATCGCGGGAAAAATAATGATCGTAAAACGAGTTGAGCGCCCGTAGCGGGACCGCCTCGCCTACTGCCAGCATTTTTGCCGTCTCCCGACAACGGCACCACTCGCTGGTAAAGACGGCGGCAAAAACAATATTCCGCTCCTTGATCTTGTTGCCGGTCAGCTGTGCCTGACGTCGGCCATCATCGTTTAGATTGCGCTGGGTAGCGCAGTCATTAATATCAAAGTTTGCTGGATCGCCATTGCCTGGGGCCAGCGCGTGTCGCATAAAGACGACCTTGCCCGACAAATCCTCGATCAGGGTGTCTGCTCTGACCGACTGAGCGATGAGGGTAAAGACGCCCGCTGTTAAAAGTGCCGCACAGGCAAGGCGGTTAATG
>JAYNKS010000105.1:2610-6269 GCA_038111345.1 Gammaproteobacteria bacterium
TTGGGGAATACCGTCGGTATAGGCGTAAGCCGCTTTGCCATTCCCGTCATAAGAAGTGGCCTTGAAGGGTTTTCCATCAACCCAATCGCCGATCACTTTTCTCCCTGAGGCATACGTGAGGGTGCCCTCTCCGTTATAGTTCCCGTTGACAAACTGGCCGTCAAAGACATCACCGTTGGGCCAGAAATAACGCCCCGCTCCCTGTTTTCGCCCCTCGCGCCACTGCCCTTCATAGCGCTGACCGTCAGCCCAGATGTACACCCCCTGTCCATGTTTTTTGCCCGCTTTCCACTCGCCTGAATATTCATCGCCATTGTCATACTGAAACGATCCCTCGCAGTCATCGAACGCCTGACTAAACTCCGTTGGGCACGGCGGCAACGCCCATAGCCGGCCCGACAGCAAAGAAACCAGCAGTAGTAACGCAATACGACTCATCGAAAGATTCCTGACCCATGAGACACAAGCGTTATTCTAACTTCCGGGCAATATTTTTTAGAGATGCTGGCAGGAGGGGCACAGGTAAATACGTCGCCCGTTCGCCGTTTCGCGCCGAATGGTGTCGCCGCAGCGATAACAGGGCTCACCGTCCCGGGCAAAAACAGCAAATCGGTAACGGCTCTTGGTCATGCCGCTCTTTCGCAGGGCTTTTACCGTGACCGGATCGTTCGTCACGCCGCCCGTCTTGTAACTTCGGATGGACAGCATTAAGGTTGCCCGGGCGAGCTCATTGACCTGGCGCGTTTCAAGCTCTTTAGGTCTCGCATCCGGAGCAATCCGGGATGCAAACAAGATTTCGGAACGAAGATAGTTGCCCAGGCCTGCAACGAACGACTGATCCAGATAGAGCGCGGACGCGCTTCGACCGGCAAAAGCTTTAAGTTGAAGTCGGTCGGCAATCGTGCGCCAGGAAAGATCTTTAGTCAGCACATCCGGCCCCAGTTTCGCAATATAGGGATGTGCCTCGTAATCCTCGTCACGAAGCAGCTGTATATCCGACGCGCTATACAGGAGCGCGCTTTGGTCAGCGGCACTGAGTTCCACGCGAAGGGTTCTGTTGGTTTTGGGTCTCAAGCCGCGCGTGACATACCACCGTCCGTAAAGCTGGTTGTGGGAATACAGCACCGCGCCGGTATCAAAAAAAATGAGAAGCGCCTTGCCGCGAGTCGTGACCTGTGTAACCGTGGCCCCTACCAACGACTTGCGGTGGCGCTTTAGACGTGGCAAACCGAAATAGACATCCTTTAGCGCGTGGCCTTGGATCGCCCGAGCGATCATGTCGGCCTCTCTGCGAACCTCTGGCCCTTCAGGCATGACCGTGTCTCCCGTGGGTCATTGCAATGAACACTATGCCGGCAGGCAATCCCTGACAGCTTGATCCAATTTATCTACCAACTCATCAATTTGATGATCCTCAATGATAAAGGGCGGTGCCAACAGAACATGATCCCCCTGCACCCCGTCACGGGTTCCGGCCATCGGGTAGCAGATAAGTCCGCAATCAAAAGCGGCGTTTTTTAACGCGGCCGCTAACTTTAGGTTTGGATCAAAGGGTGTTTTAGTGCTTCGATCCGTCACGAACTCAAGTCCCCAGAACAATCCGCGGCCGCGAATATCGCCGACGTAAGGATGCTCGGCGAAGCGCGCGCGTAGCGCCGCCTCCAGGATCGGCTCCTTGGAACGCACGCGCTCTACCAGGTGCCGGTCGTGGATTTCACCCAGGACCGCGCACCCTGCCGCAGCAGCAACCGGATGGCCGATGTAAGTATGGCCGTGCTGAAAAAAACCTGACCCTTTTTCAATGGCACCATACACCTCGGCGCTACACAACATGGCGCCAATCGGTTGATATCCCGCACCAAGACCTTTGGCAAGACATACGATGTCTGGACGGACGGCGTCATGCTCGCTGGCGAAGAGATAACCCGTGCGTCCCATACCGCACATGACCTCATCTAAAATCAACAGGATTCCGTATCGATCGCAGATCTGTCGAATCCGTGTGAAGTAACCGTCTACCGCCGGTACCGCGCCCGCTGTTGCGCCCACCACGGGCTCGGCTAGAAATCCGATCACAGATTGTGGACCCAGCCGAAGAATTTCGTGCTCCAATTCATCCGCAACGCGCCGACCATAGTCCCTGCTCGTTTCGTCATTACGCCTATCGGCATACTCAAAACATGGCGCGATGTGGCTGGCCTCAAAAAGCAAAGGTGCGAACTTTTCACGACGCCAGGCGTTTCCCCCTGCCGCGAGCGCGCCCAGGGTATTTCCATGATAGCTTTGGCGCCGCGCGATGAGATGCCGTCGCTGTGGCTCGCCCCGCTCCAGAAAATACTGACGTGCCAGCTTGATCCCGGCCTCCACTGCCTCTGAACCACCCGATACCAGCATGGCCCGATCGATACCGTCAGGCGCGTGCTGGATCAATAAGTCCGCCAGGCGCTCAGCAGCCTCCGAGGTGAAAAAGCCGGTATGGGCAAACGCTATCTTTTTCAGCTGCGCCTCTATGGCTCGATTCACGGCCTCGTTACCGTGCCCCAGACTTGAGACCCCTGCGCCGCCCGAGCCATCCAGATATCGCTTACCCGACGCATCAAAAAGATAGCAGTCCTTGCCCGAGACAATCTCGGGAGGACGCTGTTTGGAATGTCGAGGGAAGATGTGCGACACGGGGAACCCGTCCAGCAATTAAAACTACATGCCGCCCAGGCGCGGCACCGTTACAACGACACTTTAACGTCTCCCGACCAGATTTGGATAGAGGCGCCGTCCATCGCGCCATCCGCGACCATCTGACCAAATACTTTTTGAGCCGTCGCTGTCGCATTCTCCATGGTGGCAACATCTGGATAACGTGCAACCACTGCACCGTTCCCCTCATCGTCGAACGCCACGTCAATAAAATCTGCACCCATCTGCGACACTTCGGCCCGAGCAGCCTCCGCCAGTGCCGCCGTTTTTTCAGCGTCTGATGTTTTGAAACGGGTAATTCGATATATCGCCATGCGGTGTTCTCCTGCTTGTAGCGTTTTTTCATCCGTGTTTTGACTGTATCACGGGCGGTTTTCGTCCTGGTTACGACCATTTTTTATCTTGAGACGCGTTCACAGCGTTCAGATTCTAAAAAGCAAGGCGATCGCGCTACACTCAAGAGCCATTCACTTGATTGGGGGGGTAATAGAAATGAAACAGTATGAAGACACGCCTGCTGCGATCGCGCTTGGAATATTTTTCTTGGGCGGCGTTTTTTATGTTGCTCAATTACTGCTGATGACCGAGTCGTGGCTTGCCCAGAATAACGTCGGCCCAGAGGCCGTTCCGGTGGCACAGGTGTTAGGCTGCGCGTGGCTGGGCTATATGGTGGTATTACTGCGTACCTTTGTGAAAGGCCCAACCGGGTCCGGGCCGTTTTTCATCGCGCTGGTGGTGGCGCAACTGGGCGTCCTTATCGTGTTATGGCTGCAAAGTTTTTCAGAAGCGTACCGAGAAGCAGTTTTTGATGATGCCATTATCGTCAGCGTGCTAACCGCTCTTTTGTTGTTCGGCTGGGCGAGAATTCGTTCGCGAATCTGATCGGCCATGACCCTTAAAAAAAGCCCCGCTTCAGCGGGGCTTTTTCTTGCGCGGTTATTCTGGCGAGCGCATCAGATCTAGGA
>JAYNKS010000106.1:0-6250 GCA_038111345.1 Gammaproteobacteria bacterium
AAAGATAAGACTGTTTGATGAAGTCGAACACATGGCCGTCATTCCAACTGTCGCTGCGAAAACGATAGTCCCCTTTTTCAGGCTCTATCACCTTCTCTTGGCTTCCCTCAACAGTGCCCAGCATCGCCTGCTGCCACAGATTCACTGACCCCTGCCAGAAGTCCATCTGAGCCTTCATTAAGGCACCGGGATCGACCCGCATCTGGGTCAGGTTCTCGAGAAACTGCTCGCCCAGTTTCACGGGGTCAAAACTACCGGCGAAATGACCTGCCTGATGGGTCATGAAGTCCGAAGCAATCTTTTGGCTCCGAGCAATCACGCTCGCCATCGTCTCGGCGAGATCACTTGAATCGGAGGTAGATGATGAAGAACGGGAGTCGCTCACGCCGGTATCCATTAAATTGTTGCAGTGCAACATTTTAGCGGGGACGCCGCCTAAAAACAAGGATTACCACGCTGAACCTGGCTGGCGTTCGGGTATCATCTCCTGCCCGTGTTCCGACGACCTCCTCATGGCCACGATTTTCGATCAGGGATTAGGGTCCAATCCGGCCAATTTTTCGGCCCTTAGCCCTCTCAGCCTCCTTCGCCGAGTCGAACGGGTTTACCCCGATCACCCATCAATCATCCATGGCCGCATGCGGTTTACCTGGCGAGAGACAGCGACTCGGTGCCGGCAGTTGGCCAGCGCCCTGTCGCTCCACGGTGTGGCGCGTGGGGATACCGTCGCGGTTATGGCGCCGAACACGCCAGCCATATTTGAGGCGCATTTTGGCGTTCCGATGACAGGGGCTGTTTTGAATGCTCTCAATACCCGCCTCGATCCTGCAACCCTTGCCTTCATTCTGGAGCATGGCGAAGCGAAGGCGCTTATCACAGACACGGAATATGGCTCGCTGATGCGTGAGGTCCTTGCCCGTCTCGATAGAGAAATCCTGGTAATTGATGTAGACGACGCGCAAGGTCCGGGCGGCGATTCCATTGGCCGGACAGAATACGAAGCCTTCCTCGCGACCGGGAGATCCGACTACCCCATCGAACTGCCAGAAGACGAATGGGATGCTATCGCCCTTAACTATACGTCTGGCACCACCGGTAATCCCAAGGGTGTGGTCTATCACCATAGGGGCGCCTATCTGAACGCGATGAGCAATATTATTGCCTGGCAAATGCCCAACCACCCGGTTTACCTCTGGACCCTGCCGATGTTCCACTGCAACGGCTGGTGCTTCCCGTGGACA
Organism: Gammaproteobacteria bacterium; assembly: GCA_038111345.1. Classification (GTDB taxonomy): domain Bacteria; phylum Pseudomonadota; class Gammaproteobacteria; order Arenicellales; family UBA868; genus UBA868. The sequence continues at coordinate 1,242 of JAYNKS010000106.1, forward strand.
CTTGCCGCTCTCGGCGGAACCAGCGTGTGCCTTCGATCGGTAAGCGCAAAGAGCATCTTTTCGGCCATCGCGGATCACGGCATTACTCACTTTTGCGGCGCGCCTATCGTTCTCAACCTGCTGGTAAATGCTACCGACTCCGAACGACGTGAATTCAAGCATTCCGTTCATGTGATGACTGCCGCGGCACCACCGCCGCCCAGCGTGCTGAGCGCAATGGAAAACGACGGCTTCAAAATGACGCACGTCTACGGCCTGACCGAAACCTACGGCCCCGCGGTCATTTGCGCCTGGCAACCCGATTGGGATTCTCTCCCAGAGTCGGAACGCGCCGGCATCAAATCACGTCAAGGGGTGCCCTATCCGATGCTGGAGGACGTGCAGATCCTGGATCCGAAAGATATGGCGCCGGTCCCCGACGATGCAGCAACGATAGGAGAGGCGATGTTTAAAGGAAACATCGTGATGAAGGGTTACCTCAAGAACTCGAACGCTACCGCCGAGGCCTTCGCCGGCGGCTGGTTTCATTCTGGCGACCTCGGCGTGATGCATCCCGATCAGTACATCCAGCTCAAGGACCGATCGAAGGATATTATCATTTCCGGGGGAGAGAATATCTCGTCGATTGAGGTAGAAGACGCGCTATACCGACATCCCGCCGTTTTGGAGGCCGCGGTGGTGGCCAAGCCCGATCGGCATTGGGGTGAAACCCCTTGCGCATTCGTCTCCTTGAAGGATGGGGCCGACATCTCGGCGGAAGATATCATCACGTTTTGTCGTGATCATCTGGCCCATTACAAGGCACCCAAACACGTGGTGTTTGGTGCACTGCCGAAGACGTCAACCGGAAAGATCCAGAAATTCAAACTGCGCGAGCAGGCCGAGAAACTTTAGACGAGTCCTAAACGTCATGGCGGAAATTCTCTCGACGAATCACACGAGCTTCACGGTCTCTAATCTGGATCGCAGCCTTGGCTTTTTTGAGCAGGTCCTTGGCTTCGAGGTCACATCAAAAGCGCCGCGAGCGCCTGACGTAATCGAACGTGTCACCGGGGTCGAGGGGGCGGAGGTCATGATTGCCTACGTTCGCGGGCCCGGGCACAGTATTGAGCTCATCGAATTTACCGGTCCCGAAAAGCGCCATACGCTTCGCCCTCGCGCTTGTGACCTCGGCTTTTGTCATATTGCATACGACGTTCGCGGACTGGACGAACTCATCGATCAAGCAAAAGCCTTTGATGTGGTCCCGGAAGGTGAAGTGATCACCGTCGATCAAGGGCCCAATGCCGGGGCGCGCCTTGTTTATCTTCGAGACCCCGATGGCGTGACTTTCGAATTAATCGAAAAACCACTTTGAGCCCAGCCGCGAGGATCGTTACGCAAAAGGCTGCTCAATAGACGGGGACGGCGATGTGAACCACTGAGGCCCCTCCTCCGTCATGTAGACATGATCTTCGAGGCGAACGCCAAACTCGCCGTAAATACAAATCATGGGCTCATTGGAAAAGCACATGCCTGTAGCAAGCGGCGTTTTGTTTCCGGGCACGATGTATGTTTCCTCGTGAACGTCCAGCCCGATCCCATGCCCCGTGCGGTGCGCGAGACCAGGAACCTGATAACCTGGCCCAAACCCGGCCGCCTCGATAACGCCTCGGGCAGCCGCATCCACCGATTCAGCAGGTCGACCCAATTGGGCGGCCTCAAAAGCTGCCGCCTGCGCCGCCTTCTCAAGCGCCCAGACGTCCCGCTGCCGCTGCGTGGGCTCACCAAACACGTAGCTGCGAGTAATGTCCGAATAGTACCCATCGATCGGGGCGCCCACATCGATCAGCACCATATCGCCCTCTTTGAGTTCCTGTGGATAAGGCACTCCATGAGGATAAGCGGTTGGCTCCCCGAACAACACAATCCGGAAAGGAGGCGGCATATCCGCACCCATTTTCAGATGCGCCTTTATCAAGAAATCTTGTACGTCCCTTGTACTGATTCCAGACTCCAGAATACGTGCCGCGCTTTCCTGAATGGAGAGCGTCAGGTTCATCGCATACTGCATCAGCGCTATCTCATTTTTTGACTTGTGCATCCGACAGGCGGCCGTCACACAGGCACCGTTTCTGAATTCCGCTTGGGGCATTGCCCGCCGTAAGCCGTCGAACACAAAAAACGGGGTCGCCGGATCCACCGCCACAACGGGCTGAGCCCTGGCAGTTTCTCGCACACAAGCCGCTACCAACTGCGTTGGATCTTCGTGTTCCTCCCAGGTTCGAAGATCGCTCCCGAACAGAAGCATCGCCCGAGTCTTTTCCTCTTCAAATCGCGGGCTGATGTAGATCAACTCCCCGCGGGCCGGCAGGACAGCACCATGAAGCCGCTCGGATGCCCAGAGCTTCAGACCCGTGAAATAAAAAAGACTGGTCGATGCATCAAGGTACAACGCATCAATACCCTGGTCGACCATCAACTGTTGCGCCTTGAGGAGTCGGCCTTCACGCTCCTCTTTCGTGATCCTGACAAAACCGCCCGGGGGATTAAGTCGTGCTAACTCCTGATCAGCCGTTGAGCCGCCGATTCCTGTTGCCATTGTTTTTCCTTGGGGTTTATTTTGGAGCGAGACGAATAGCCCCATCGAGACGAATCACGTCCCCGTTCAGCATTTCGTTGTCCACAATATGTAAGACAAGGTCTGTAAATTCTTCTGGGGCGCCAAAGCGCTGAGGGAAAGGGACCTGAGTCGCAAGGCTGGCCTGTACATCATCCGGCATATTCAAAAGCATCGGTGTCCCAATCAGACCAGGCGCAATGGTCATAACGCGAATACCGAAACGGGCCAGCTCTCGGGCGGCCGGCAGCGTCAAGGCGACGACGCCACCTTTTGAGGACGCGTAGGCCGCCTGCCCGATTTGTCCCTCAAAGGCCGCGACCGAGGCCGTGTTGATGATCACGCCTCTTTGACCGGATTCGGAAACCGGCTCAAGCGCTGTCATCTGAGTGGCTGCCACTCGCAGCACGTTGAACGTGCCGACCAGATTTACATTGATTACCCGCTGGAAGAGATCCAGCGGATGCGGCCCTTCACGCCCCACGACCCGCGAGGCGGGTGCAATTCCGGCACAGCTGACCACCACGCGCGGTATACCCAGATCCTGAACCAGCGCCTCAAAGGCCTGCTGCACAGAGGCGTCATCAGACACATCTACCGCTAAACCCAGCCCGTTTATTTCCTTGGCCGTGCGCGACGCCGCATCACCGTCCAAGTCCAGAACCGCAACTCGGGCGCCACGCGCCGCAAGACCCTTTGCGGTAGCCGCACCCATCCCGGAGCCCCCTCCGGTTACCACCACCGGCGCATCAGTTAAGTTCATTTGGCATCCTTAACGCTCCGACGAGCGTTTTACCTTCACGATAACCATATCGGATTCGACCAGGCCCGTCGTCCGTCTTCGTCGACGATCGTAATCCGAAAATAGCCATCACGAAATCGCCTCAGCGGCATAGTCGCTCGGGTCAACCCATCTCCGAACACCTTGTCCGCTCGCGACCCCCGGCCGGCGATCATGATCGTGCTCACTGCAGAACAATCAACGATCACTTCGTCATCCTGTACGGCAATATCGTGGATAACCGGCCCCTGTGAAGAATAATAGCGACCGGCTTTTAAGCCCTTCAACAGGTGCTCCGGATCAAGGGATTCCGACTTCACGTGAATCCAACCGCCGAACGCATCATGCGTGATGTGATGGGCGTCATCCGTAGCGAAACCATGGAGGTGACGCCCTTCATTAAGAAGAATGTCACAAAGCGCCCAGCCGTCACCCCGATCATTCTCGACCTGTGAGCCGTGATTGTAGATTTCAACGGCATGTGCGAAAGGGAGAAGACGGGCATCCTCGGGCTGCAACCCGTACCATTGGGGATGAACAATCCCAAGATAGGCGCCTGCATCAAAGGCCCGCCTGCTTAAGGCCTCGATCCCCTCCTCGGTGCCCTTGGATTGAAAGTCGAGCGGGAGCCCAACCGCCAGAACATGCCACATCTCGTCGTTAAGCAACTTGCCGGTGTGTAACTCGGCCGCGATTAAGGTCGTGAAATCGTCCGATCTCAGATCTCGCGAATCCGTAACCGGGTAGCCGTAACATTCCATGAAGTGGTCGCTTAAGGCTATGAAGTCGTAGCCCCGTTCGCGATACCGGCGGGCGACTTCTGCCGCCTCCAAAAGGCCGTCCGATGCTGTGCAATGGGTATGCAGGTTGCCCTTGTAAAACTGTCCCGGTGCCGAAAAAGGTGAAACGCTTTCAATCATATTCGCCTAACCGCTCCCACGGAGTAAGGGGTTGAAATGACATCATGGCCCACAGCGTTCTAATGGTATCCTCTCGCTCGCGGTCTGCACAGAGACCCAAAATTTGACGCCATCTGGTGCAGACAAGCACCCATTGCGACCTGACCACGCGGCGAAAACGCTACGGAAGACCAGCTTATGAGCGACCCCGAAAATACTGTCCAACGCGAGTCCATGGAAGTGGACGTCGTCATTGTCGGAGCAGGCCCAGCCGGACTATCCACCGCCTGTCGCCTCATGCAACTTTCAAAGGAGCAGGGGCAGGAGATCAGCGTGGTTGTCCTCGAGAAGGCCGCAGCGGTTGGAGATCATATCCTGTCCGGAGCCGTGATTGAGCCCACTGCGCTTAACGAGCTGTTTCCTGACTGGAGAGAACGGGGCGCCCCTCTGAATACACCGGTAACTCGGGACGAGATCTACTTCTTCACCAACCAGAACCGAGCGATCAAAATTCCTAACGCGCTCGCACCCCGGACGATGCATAACCAGGGCAATTACATTGTCAGTCTCGGAAACGTGGTGCGATGGCTCGCCGAGCAGGCCGAGGCCCTCGGCGTCGAAATATATCCCGGCGTCCCAGCCAGTGAAATTCTCATCAGCGAACTAGGGGCCATAACAGGTGTGGCCACCGGCGAAATGGACTTCGGTGTGTTGCCGTCCGGCGGTATCG
>JAYNKS010000107.1:0-6208 GCA_038111345.1 Gammaproteobacteria bacterium
AACTCGGCCTGAGTGCGACCATCCTGCATCTTTTCAATCATGCGCTAATGAAAGGGGCGCTCTTCCTTGCGCTCGGTTGCATTGCCTGGCGCATCGGCAGCAGTCGACTGAATGACTTTCAAGGACTGGGCTATCGGATGCCCTGGACCATGGGTGTCTTTCTGATCGGCGGACTCAGTCTTATTGGCATCCCGAGCACGGCCGGCTTCATCAGCAAGTGGTATCTGGTGCTGGCAGCACTGGAAAAAGGCTGGTGGCCGGTGCTGGTGGTCGTGGTGGCCGGTTCACTGCTTGCGGTTGTTTATGTCTGGCGCGTGATCGAAGTGGCGTATCTTGGCGGGCGTTCAGAACAGGCGCCCTCCGGTGAGGCGCCGCTATCGATGCTGTTGCCGGCGTGGCTGCTGGCGCTCGGCAATCTTTATTTTGGTGTGAAGACCGAACTGAGCGTTGGCATTGCCCGTGAGGCGGCAAACGCCCTGTTCGGAGGTCTTTGATGGGCGACGCATCCCTATTGCTGATTCTGGCCACGCCCCTCGTGGGAGCCGTTTTGGTGCTGCTCAGCAGAAAATCGCCAAACCTGCGAGAAACGCTGAGCATCCTGACTGGCGCCGCGCTGGTCGCTCAGGTGATCTCGATCGCGCCCTCGGTGTTTGCCGGTCAGACTCCCAGCGCCATGCTCGCTACCCCCGTGCCGGGACTACCGCTGGCGCTTGCGCTCGAACCCCTCGGCCTGCTGTTCGCGTTGATAGCGTCAGCCCTTTGGATTGTCACGACCGTTTACGCCATCGGCTACATGCGAGGGCACGGCGAATCCAACCAGACCCGCTTCTTCGCCTTCTTCGCGATCGCGATTTCCGCCACGATGGGTGTGGCGCTCTCGGCCAACCTGATCACGCTATTTCTGTTTTACGAACTGCTCACCCTTTCCACTTACCCGCTGGTGACCCACGCCGGTACCGATGAGGCTAGGCGTGGCGGTCGCGTATATCTTGGGATACTGATCGGCACCTCAATGGCATTTTTACTGCCGGCTATCGTGGCCACGTGGTATCTGGCTGGGACAACCGACTTTCATGCGGGCGGCATCCTGGCGGGGAAGGCCTCAGGATTGGCTACCGGCATCCTCTTTGCGCTTTTTGCCTTCGGCATCGGCAAAGCGGCATTAATGCCCTTTCATCGCTGGCTTCCTGCCGCCATGGTTGCGCCTACGCCAGTCAGCGCCTTACTACACGCGGTGGCCGTGGTGAAAGCCGGCGTGTTCTCCATCCTGAAAATCGCGGTGTATGTGTTTGGCATCGATCTGTTGGCGCAGAACGGAGCCCGTGATCTGCTGCTCTGGGTGGTGGCGATAACCATTCTCGGCGCATCCATCATTGCGATGAATCAGGACAACCTCAAGCGCCGACTCGCGTACTCCACGATCAGTCAATTATCGTACGTCGTGCTGGGCGCCGTGCTCGCCACTGCCGCTGGAATCACCGGTGCGGCGATCCATATCGCGACGCATGCCGTGGGCAAGATCACGCTGTTCTTTTGCGCCGGCGCGATTCTGGTGGCCGCCCACAAGACCCGGGTGAGCGAACTCGACGGTCTCGGCCGGCAGATGCCGATCACCATGGGCGCGTTTTTAATTGCAAGCATCAGCATTGCGGGGCTTCCGCCTATGGCCGGGATGTGGGGCAAGTGGTATCTGGCGGCTGGAGCGCTGGATGCTAACTACATGATCTTGGTCGGCGTCCTTATGGTGAGCACCTTGCTAAACATCGCCTATCTGCTGCCGATTCCGATTCGCGCGTTTTTTAAAGACCCCGATGCACCGATGAACGAGATCAAGGAAGCGCCGCTGCCCTGCCTCATTGCTATTGTCATCACGTCAGCAGCTTGCATCATTTTGTTTTTTTACCCCTCCTTGCTTCTTCGCTTCGCCGAGCCGTTGGTGAGTTTGCGCTAACCCGAGAGCAAAAAAGATGATATTCAAATCCCTGATTGCGGCCTGTATTGCGCTGGTGATCGTTGAGATCATCTTCCACAGACATGCCAGTTTTCCGTGGGAAAGCTGGCCCGGCTTTTATGCGCTGTGGGGATTTGTATCCTTGTTTGCCATTGTGGTTCTTGGCAAGCGGCTCGGTCGGCACCTAAAGCGTGACGAGAGTTACTATGATGACTAGTCTGCCGCCGGGCGTCATCATTCTGATCGGCGCCTTTCTGATTCCGCTTCTGCCTCGCAGCGCACAGGCCGCGGGCGCGCTGGTGCTGCCGATCGTTAGCCTTGCCCATCTCGTGTTTTTCAGCGACCCCATGGTGCTTGAGGCGGAGGTTCTGGGGCTGAGCCTGATGCCTGTGCGGATCGATAAGCTCAGCCTTGTCTTTGGGTATATCTTTCATATTGCTGCGATTCTTGCCGCGCTTTATGCGCTGCATGTCCGAAGCACCGTTGAGCATGTCGCGGCCATGCTCTATGTGGGCAGCGCGATCGGCGCGGTATTCGCCGGCGATCTTCTAACTCTTTTTGTGTACTGGGAGATCACAGCCCTGAGCTCGGTGTTTTTGATCTTCGCGAGCCGAACCGAATCGTCCTATCGCGCCGGGATTCGGTATCTGATCATCCAGGTCGGCTCGGGGGTGCTTTTGCTGTCGGGCATTTTGATCCATTATCAGGACGTCGGCTCGATGGCCTTTGGTCAATTGATTGGGGCGGCTGGTGATCTGGGTGAAGCGAGCGCCGGGGTCTGGCTGATCTTCCTGGCGTTTGGTATCAAGTGTGCTTTTCCACTGCTGCACAACTGGCTGCAGGATGCCTACCCTCAAGCGACGGTAACGGGTGCGGTTTTTCTCAGCGCCTTTACGACCAAGCTCGCGATCTATGCGCTGGCGCGCGGGTTTCCCGGCACCGATGCGCTAATTGGCATCGGTGTCGTCATGACGCTGTTTCCGATCTTCTTCGCCGTTATCGAAAACGATCTGCGGAAGGTGCTCTCCTACAGCCTCAACAACCAGCTGGGCTTTATGGTGGTGGGCATTGGCATCGGCAGCCAGCTGGCACTCAATGGGGCGGTGGCTCATGCCTTCGTGCATATCCTGTACAAGGGGCTTTTATTCATGTCGATGGGCGCGGTGCTCTACCGAACCGGCACCGTGCGCGCCTCAGATCTTGGCGGCCTGTACCAATCCATGCCGTGGACGGCGGCGTTTTGCATCGTGGGCGCCATGTCGATTTCGGCTTTCCCCTTGTTCAGTGGATTCGTGGCCAAGTCACTCACCATGTCGGCCGTGGTGGAGGGCTACTATGTATGGACGTTCGTGGGTTTACTGATTGCCTCAGCGGGCGTGATGGAACACTCGGGGATCAAGATTCCTTACTTTGCGTTTTTTGGGCACGACTCGGGTATTCGCTGTAAGGAAGCGCCTTTGCATATGTGCCTCGCCATGGGCGTGACGGCCCTGTTGTGCATCCTGATCGGCTGGTTTCCCCAACCGCTTTACGCAATCCTTCCCTATCCGATCGCCTATGCGCCGTATGCCGATCTTGGCCACTCCCTGACTCAGCTGCAGCTGCTGCTCTTCGCGGCCCTGGCCTTCGCCGTGCTGTTGCGCACGGGGCTGTACCCACCCGAGAAAGCGACGATCACACTGGACACCGACTGGTTTTACCGACGGCTCGTTCCGCAATGGCTACGCGCAATCACCAACGGGATACGCCGGCAGCGCGAAGGCCTGAGTCAAGCCGGCGACCGATTCAAAAACAGCATCATGCGCTGGCTGCTCCATCACTATGGCCCTGAGGGGACGCTCGCCCGAGCCTGGCCCACCGGCTCAATGGTGCTCTGGGTTGCGATTCTGCTCGGCTCCAGCCTGATTCTCTATTACCTGTAACCAAGGAAACATTGTGACCGATGCCCACCCGACGCATGACCAGGCGGTCACAGAGGCGATTGAGTCCAGGCGCTCCATCCGCGCGTTTTTGCCTACTCCGGTGCCCCGGAACACCGTCGAGGCGATCCTGCGCACCGCCGCGCGGGCACCGTCCGGCACCAACATTCAGCCATGGCAAACCTATGTGCTGACCGGCAAAAGCCTGGCCGAACTCAGTCAAGCGATTCTCGAGGTCTACGACGATCGCGAGGCGGCCAAAGCGCACACGGAGGAATATCCGTATTACCCGCGCCACTGGGTATCACCCTATATCGAACGACGTCGAAAAATCGGCTGGGATCTCTATGGCCTGCTGGGCATCACCCGGGGCGACAAAGCCAAAATGCACCATCAGCACGGGCGAAACTACAGCTTCTTTGACGCACCCGTGGGATTGATGTTCACGATCGACCGCGTGCTCGAACAGGGCAGCTGGCTGGACTATGGGATGTTTCTGCAAAACATCATGATTACGGCGCGCGGCAAAGGGCTGGATACCTGCCCCCAAGCGGCGTTTACGCCTTACCACCGAATCATCAGCGAGTACCTCAAGATACCGCCAACGCAAGCGCTGGTCTGCGGAATGTCTCTGGGTTATGCCAACCCGCAAGCGGTGGAAAACGGCCTCGTCACCGAGCGCGAATCGCTCGATCAGTGGGTGACCTTCTTGGACTGACTGTCCCGGGGCGGTCGGCCCTCTAGGCGGGACTGAGTGATTCTTTGAAGTGCGCCCGGCACATTGAGACATAAGTCTCGTTACCGCCGATCTGGATCTGATCACCCGAGCTCACGGGCTTGCCGCTCGCGTCGAAACGCACAACCATGGTGGCCTTACGCCCGCAATGGCAGACGGTTTTTATCTCTCTGAGTTCATCGGCCAGCGCAAGCAGCTGGCGTGAGCCCTCAAAAAGCTGTCCCAGAAAATCGGTGCGTAATCCATAAGCCAGCACCGGGATACCGAGTCGATCGACCACTTCTGACAATTGCCCCACCTGTTCGGCGTTCAAAAACTGGGCCTCGTCGACCAGCACACAGTGAAGGGGTGAGCCCTCATGCCCGGTCGAGACGATCGCAAAAAGATCATCGGACGCATCGACATCCACAGCATCCGCCTCAAGGCCAATACGCGAACGCACCCGACCCTGGCCGGATCGACTGTCTATGCTGGGTTTCAAGACCAGCGTATTCATGCCACGCTCCGCGTAGTTATGCCGCGATTGCAGCAGCGTGGTGGTCTTTCCGGCATTCATTGCCGAGTAATAGAAATAAAGCTTGGCCAATGGTGGTTAACTCTTTCGCGTTTCGGGCATTGTAGGGTATTGTCCTTGCAAACCCTACCCAACCTACCGCACGCGCATAACCAACATGACCACCACGTCGCTCTCTCTTGATGACATTTTTGATACCGCGAAAAAAGCGCTGACCGCCGCCGGGGCAAATGAAGAAAACGCCGATGCCGTTGCGCAGACAGTGGTTCGAGCGGAACGCGACGGCTCGCACTCCCACGGCCTTTTTCGCATACCGGGCTATGTTGCCTCGCTAAAAAGCGGCAAGGTTAATGGGAGTGCTGATCCCAAACTGGAACACCGAACGGCCGTTGTCCTGCATTGCGATGGGGATCTCGGGTACGCGCCGCTCGCTCACCAGCGCTCGCTGGATGCCCTGGCAAACGCCGCCCAATCAAATGGGCTCGGGGCGCTGTCGATCACCCGCACGCATCACTTTGCTGCCCTTTGGCCGGAAACCGAAACGCTGGCCCGGCACGGCCTGGTCGCGATGACCTGCGTCTCCTATATGCCCAATGTGGCGCCGTTTGGGTCAAAAGAAAAACTTTACGGCACCAATCCGCTTTCGTTTGCATGGCCCCGACCCGATCACGATCCGATGGTCTTTGATATGGCCACCGCCGCGATGGCCATGGGTGAGGTTCAGATCAAGGCTCGCGACGGAGGATCGGTTCCGCCCGGCACCGGCCTAGATGCCGCGGGCAACGAAACCATCGACCCGGCCGAGATCGTCAAAGGCATGCTGCTGCCCTTCGGTGGATACAAGGGCTCACACATCGCGATGATGATCGAGTTGCTGGCCGGTCCGCTGGTAGGTGAAACGGTCAGTTTTAATTCAAAAGCGCGCGACAGCGGCGATGGCGGACCACCGCAGGGCGGTCAGTTCATTCTGGCCATGAATCCTGAACTTTTATCCGGCGGGCCCTGGCACAAGGAAAGCGAGGCGTTCTTGAAGCGTCTGGCGTCGCTGGACGGGGTTCGAGTACCCGCCGAGAGGCGCTATCAAAACC
>JAYNKS010000108.1:0-5970 GCA_038111345.1 Gammaproteobacteria bacterium
AAATCCACCATCAGCGGAAGGATGTAAGCAAGGCAAAGCACGACAAAAATGCCAAAGACCATTACAAGACCCGAGTCCTGCAATCCGAGCAACGCATCCACGCCCTCTTTGACCTGAAACACGCCCATCGCGACTGAGCCGCCCAGTCCAATGGCAATGGCCACGATAGCCAAAAGATCACAAAGCCATCCGACACTCCCTGCCACGCGGTTCCGGCCAAATACCTTAATAATGGGCGCGCTTACAAGACTGGGACAGTCGAGACGAAATCCAAAGTACGCGATCACCAACCCGGTGAGGGCGTAGATGGCCCATGCATGCAGACCCCAGTGAAAGTTCGTAACCGATAGCGCCTTGGCGGCCGATGCGCGGGCGTCCTCGAATTCTGAGATCGCGAGGTAGTGCGTGAGAGGTTCTGCAGTACCCCAATACAGCAGCCCCACCCCCATGCCAGCGGCAAAGAGCATAGAAAGCCAGGACATCGTTGAGAACTCTGGCTCATCATCATCCTGACCAAGCTTGACGCTGCCGTAGCGGGAAACCGCAAGGAAAATACTCGTTATGAGCAAAAAGCTGACGGTCAACATGATGAACCAGGCACGACTGGTGAACTCAATACCAACAAGGTAGGCGGCGGTCGCGGACAGTCCCTCAGTATCGATAATGCCCCACACCGAAATCGCCCCAGTCAGCGCAAGAGCGGCAATCAACAGAGGATTATTAAACATATAAATCTTCCTTCAGTGGTCAAAACAGATACAAAAGTCCCACGATTGCAAGACCCACACCCGTGACCCAAAGCATTTGTTTATCGCGACTATTCATCGCGTGATTACGTGGGGCACAGCCCGACCTAGCCCTGCGGGGGAGTGAACTTGACCTTTTTTGTTTCCGCCCGAATCTGACCGATATCCAGGGTCTCGAGAATGACGGGGTCCTGCACGGTACCGCTGGCCTTTGCTTTTAATGTCATGGCAGCAATTTGCTCGAAAGAGTCCGCATCTGAAACCACATAAAAATCATACTGTCCGCGAGTTAAGCAGTAATCGACCAGCGTCGCTCCTACGCTCTCGTGCATGACCTCCATAACGGCGCGGCGATCAGAGTCTCCATCAACAAGGCCTGCAGTTCCGGCGTTGGTGTATCGAGCAAGGGTTACGAAACGGGGCATATCATGTTCTCCTTTTTTCGGGTCCATCTACCCTAACTCTTGTTGAACTCTAGGGCAACTGCGCAAGCCTTTTCTGGCCGAGAAATCCTCTTGCCTCGCCCGTCGTTGCGAAGCACGAGCCCATCAACATCGCTTCGTGAGTCGAAGTAGGCCTGGCCCAAGCACCGACATGGGCCCGCCCTATTGCCGATCGAGGCAGTGGCACTTTACGTATGAGTCCTGGTAGGTGGTGTCCGAAACAACCACGTCATCTATGCCGATCGACTCATCCCAGTGGCCAGAAGCCGTTGCACATTTGTGATGCGTGAAATGAACTTTTAGCGTCCTTCCGTCCATAGCGTCTACGACGCCGCTCAAAATGCCGCGGTCGCTATCATCCACCAGCACCCAATCGCCGATCTGTGGCGTCCAGTCACTAAGCCTTTGAGTCACCTCGACTACTTTTTCGACGGATACAAACTGTCGAAAGGCAACGCCATACTTCACCACTGCCTCGTCATTATCAAAGCGGGCCGCGGGGTTGTACCACTCACTCAGCGGAAGTGGCTTTTGGCCAACCACCTCCCAATCCATTTCGCTTTCGTTCCATTTCTTGTCGTCCACATCTTCGACTGGATAGAAGGGGAACACGCCTATCTCGCCTTCGCTCACTGAGAAGACCACGAATGGGACCTCCTCACCCTGGAGCATCACCCTGTCACCGTGCTTCAGAGATCCCGCATTCATGGATTGGCAGACCTCCGCACGTGCTTGTTGGCCGCCCAAGTGCCAGAACAAGAGGAGTCTAGTCGCGAGTCGACCACGATCAACCTGTCTTCGCTGATCACCATGGTACGACGCTTCCGTCATATGCAAATACCTTGCCCGAATCAGACGGTGTTAACCCGTCAATGACCGCAAGCAACTGTTCTGCAGCCCGCGCTGACGAAAAAATCTGATCCGGATTGATGCGGCTTGAAAAACGCTGAGAAAGACTTGTGGCCACTGTACCGGGATGAAGCCCCACACAGATCATCTCAGGGTGCGTTCTGGCCATTTCAATAGAGAGCGTTCGAGTGAACATGTTCTGGGCGGACTTACTGGCCCGGTAGCCGTACCAACCTCCGAGACGGTTATCTCCGATACTCCCAACGCGAGCCGAAAGATTCGCAATAACCGCGCGCTCCCGCTTTTTCATCAGTGGCGCAAAGTACTTGGCGACCAGCAAAGGTCCGATCGAATTAACCCAGAAATATTTCTCCAGTTTCTCGGCAGAAACATCCTGCAATCTTTTCTCCGGAGAAAGCCCATCGGCATCATGCAGTATGCCGGCGGAGTTGATCAGTACATCGAGCGCGCCTTCATGCTGTTGCACATACTCCGAGGTGAGAGCGATGGAATCCACCTCTGTCACGTCCAGGCGCTTTATGACGACACGCTCCGGATAGGACGCAGCAAGGCTTTGTAACGCATCTGATGAACCAGGCGCACGACAAGTCGCAATAACCCGCGACTGCGCATCACGCTCAATGAGTGTTCTGACAAAAGCTAAACCAATGCCGCGGCTTGCGCCCTGCACCAGCACCAAAGGCGTTTTTTGATCTTCTTGCAGCGATTCGGTCATGACGATCAAGACCCTACACCCTCAAGCACATCCAGGCAAAAGCAAATAGAAAAGACTCATGCCTGTTGAAACGCTTCTGTTAGCGCCTTGAACACACACTCTGCTCTCGATCGATCATGAAGCTCCGGATGCGTTTTCGCGAAGCGGCCTACGATATCGGCCCAATCGGCAAGCGTACTCTCACGGGGCAAGGTAAAAGAGCGCTCAGCGCCCACAAACCCTGCCACATAGCCCAAGAAAAAAGCAGCATCAAAGGCCTGCGATTGGCTGAGCGTCGCAGGATCCTGAAGATGAAGCTCGTAGGCCTTGGCAAGAAAAACACACCGGGTCGCATTCAACGCCTTGGCGTTATGCGCTGAGCATATTAATAACGCCGCCAGCGTCCATTTCAATAAGCCTTTTCTTCTCATAAAAGTCGATCTCACGCGTTGCGTTTAATTTCAGGGCTGATCCCATCACCACGCCCCGTCCTGCGCCTTAAGCGACCCACACTAAAATAACTTAAAAACGCCGGCCCAACGAGTCTTTCTATGAACACGTTTTCCCAAGTAATTTTATATACCGATGATAACGGCCGATCACAGTTTCGCGAGGAGCCTATCGCCCTTTCAGGGGGCACGTCTATGGTGCAGCTATCTGCCTTGCAAGCCTCTGACGGATTTCAGGTCCGTCAGAGCCCGGTCGGATTTGCAAGCGATTTTCACTGTACGGATATTACGCAGTTCGTTTTCATCCTCTCTGGTGAGATGGAAATCTCGCTGCAAGATGGGCGCTCTCGCACCTTTAAGCCGGGACAACATTTTCTTTCCGCAGACCATCTGCCCAAAGACGCCGTGTTTGATCCAAGCATACATGGACATCGCAGCCGCCAAATCGGCTCCAATCCTCTAATTACCCTTTTTGTACGATCTTCACTCTGATTGATTAGCAACTGGCGGCGGGTGATTACCGCCAAGGCCTGAAGGCCGCGAATAATCTGCGCTCTCATTCATAACGAGAGGCCGCAACATGACCAGCCATCCATCTGCACGCGACAGAATGAACACTTTACTGATGGACTCTCTCCAGCAGCGACCAAGCGCAGAACCCGGTTGGCGTGACTACGCCGTTTGGATGGAGGAACGTATCGCTCGCGATTTTCTTTGTAAGCCTGCCGTTCTGGATAACCTTGACCCAAATGCGCTGACGCCGCAGCAGGCGCTCGGGCTTATCTACGCCTTGCCAGAACTTGTTCCGCAGAAACAACAGGCCGCCAGAACGAATACACCGTCCGCCTGGAAAGCCTATGCCAACTGGCTGGAGTGCCAAATCTGGGCGTACTCTGCTGCGGCCTGATAAAGGAAGACTGTTCTCAGAGTGTGGTTCCAACGCGCTGTTTAAACGCGCGCAGCGCCCTTGCCAGGTTCCGATCCAGCCGCCGCTATCGAGGATCAAGGGGCACTTTCGACACGCAGTCGAAAAGCGCCTCCGCGCGATAGGCTGCCCGTAGCAGAGCCGACTCTGCTCGAGCCGGGGCAATCATCTGCAGACCAACCGGCAAACCCGATCTCGTGTACCCGATGGGCAGGCTCAATGCCGGACAGGCGGTCATCGTAATGGCGAAGGTAATCGCAATCCAATCAATATAGGTTTTCGTTGGCTGGCCATTAATCTTCTCTACATAGCGTTGCGCTTTTGGGAATGGGGGTACGGATACGGCCGGGCATAACAGGAGATCGTACGTTTGAAAGAACGACGCCATTCGATGATAGAGCGCGGATCTCACGCGCTCGGCATGCAGCAATTCCGGGTTTGTTACCGCAAGTCCTTTCTCAATATTCCAGATAATTTCAGGCGCGATCTGATCGCGATGTTTCTTCAGAATCTCTTCCATCATCTGGGCAACGAGAATACCCCTGAGCGTCTGAAACGATTCCACCACGTCGGTAAAATCTGGCGCCACCTCGACCACCTCGACTCCCATCTCGCTAAACCGTTGAGCTGCCTGATGGCATAGGTACGAGACTTCCTTCTCAACCGGCACCGCTCCCAGATCAGCGCTGAACGCAACGCGTTTTGGAAGATCGGAACGTTCAAGCCCCTGAACGAATGACTCGCCAGCGCTTGAAAAAGACATTGGATCCTCCGCATCGAAACCAGCGCCTCCATCCAGCATTAAGGCCACATCTGCCACAGACCGACCCATGGGGCCCTCTACCCATAACGTGTCAAACGCGGGCAGACGGGCCCCTCGAGGAACGCGCCCCGGTGTCGGGCGCAGGCCAACCACGCCGTTGAAACTGGCGGGAACACGCAGGCTTCCCCCAAGATCATTACCGGTTGCCAGCGCGGTCATTCCAGTGGCCAGTGCCGCAGCGGAACCCCCAGACGACCCTCCCGCGCTCACTTCTAGATTCCAGGGATTTCGCGTGTGCCCAAAAACGGGATTGAACGTGTGTGCCCCCGCCCACTCCGGCACATTGGCTTTTCCCACCGGCACCGCCCCGCTCGCCAGCAGTTTTCTCACTGTGGCGTCGGATGCGCTGGCAATATTCTCTGCAAATATTGGCGATCCGTAAGTGGTCTTCACTCCTGCTAGGTCGTTGTAGTCCTTGACCGCCAGCGGCAACCCCCAAAGAACGCCTCGATCCTCCAACTTTGGGTTCTTGCGCGTAAGCTCAGCAGCCTGTTCCAGAGCCTGCTCGAGGCATAGCGTCGGGATCGCATTCACGATTGGATTGACGGCCTCGATTCGGTCGGCATACGCCTGCATGACCTCAAGAGGAGAAATCTCGTTACGATCAAGACGCCCTTTCAGATCCGTTGCGGTCAGTTGAATCAGCTCATTCACGATGATCCCCTGGCTATAAGTTCACCCGCTTGTATTGGCGGTATTCCGGCGCCCAGAACAAACCGTTAATGCGCGCAAGAAGCATGGAATCCGAAATTTGGGACGCATGTCCCTGGGCCTGGGCCACTTTGGCTATGGCGAAGGCGATGGAACGACTGAGATCTGCTGATTCATCCAGGGGCGGCAGGAGGTTTTGCTGACCGCCGCCTGCCCAAGGGGATGCCTGTGCCAGCATCTCGCTGCTCGCCATAAGCATCTCATCGGTGACGCGTCCTGCCGCACAGGCCAGCACCCCCAGACCCACTCCCGGAAAGATATAGCTGTTGTTGCACTGTGCGATCGGAAATTCCTCTCCATCGTATTGCG
>JAYNKS010000108.1:5980-6191 GCA_038111345.1 Gammaproteobacteria bacterium
CGGCAGGAAAGGGACTCCCCGTCGCCACGATGGCCTGGCCTTCGGTCCATTCAATAACCTGCTGTGGGATAGCCTCGACCCGGCTGAGCGGATTGCTGAGGGGAAAAATAATAGGGCGCTGGGTGTTGGCTGCCATGGCTCGAACCACCTCCTCAGAAAAAAGCCGCGGCTGCCCAGAGACGCCAATCAGGATAGTCGGCCTCGCGAGGTC
>JAYNKS010000109.1:0-1405 GCA_038111345.1 Gammaproteobacteria bacterium
GGCATCATTAACTCACCCACCGGCGCAGCACTACACGATATAACCGTTACCCTATCGAGGCGTTTTCCTCTTGCCGATGTGGTGCGCTACCCTGTGATGGTGCAGGGCGAAGCAGCCTGCCAACAAATCGCTGATGCGCTCGATAAAGCCAATAACGAACAACGCTGCAACGTATTGATTCTTGCCCGTGGGGGCGGGTCGCTCGAGGATCTTTGGGCCTTGAATGAGGAGATGGTCGCCCGTGCCATTAGCCGATCAAAGATACCCGTAGTGGTCGGTGTCGGTCATGAAACCGATGTGACGCTCGCCGACTATGCGGCTGACTACAGGGCCGCCACGCCTACTGCAGCGGCAGAGGCGGTAACCCCAGACGCTGCCGAGATTTTCCGCAACCTATCGACTCTTCGGGACCAAATGGATGAAGCGATGGCGTATCGTTTTCGCGTAGACGCGCAGCGAATCGATTCAACCACCCGGCGACTGCGTCACCCGCGGGAACGACTCCAGCAACAACTCGAGCGAGTGCGAAACTGTCGTCAGAAGTTGCGCGACCAACAATTCAACCAGCTGAGTCAGAGCCATTCGGAATTAAACCATACGCTCCTGCGGCTCACCTATTGTTCGCCTCTACAAAAGATCAATCTGCTGTCGCAGGGACTCGAACAGCGTAAGAACGAGATTAAACGCCAACTAACACTACGGTCGCGGACCGCCCTGTGGCAGGTAGAACAGCTTAACGAAAAACTAAACACGCTCAGTCCTTCGGCCACGCTGGGGCGAGGATTCGCCATCATCACATCGAGTCAGGATGGATCGATTGTCCGATCGGCTGAGCAGCTCAAGCCCGGACAAGCCGTTACTGCCCAATTTGCGCGAGGTGGAGCCGTGGCCCGAATTGAAAAGCTCAAAGAGACGACCTGAACGTCCCTCTAGCGTCGGGATCGGCGGGCAGAATCAGGGTCGTACGGGTTGACGCTCTTTCGCAACTCGAATCGCACCTGGGTTCCGGTCATCTTGAAGCCTTTGGCGACAGACCGAGCCAGATACTTAAGATAGCTCGCGGGCAACTTATCAAGGGAATTTCCGTGTAACACGACAATGGGTGGATTGCGCCCTCCCTGATGCGCGTACTTGGGCTTGATGGGGCGATTATTGGTCATCGGCGGACTATGATGCTCGATCGCCCGGCTTAACACGCGGTTCAGCTCTCCGGTGCCCATCTCACGCATCGCGCTCGCCATTGTCAACCGAAGCGCCTTGACGAGCTCACCAATCCCGGAGCCATATTTCGCTGATATAAATACCCGTTGATGTTCAGGAAGAAAGTCAAATCGTCGGTCCAATTCACGACGCAGCTTGTTCTTCTCCGACCGATCCAGCCCATCCCATTTATTGATCGCGAGCA
>JAYNKS010000109.1:1415-6136 GCA_038111345.1 Gammaproteobacteria bacterium
CGAACGACCCGCTTCTAATGAAAGACCTGCGATAGCCGTATCCTGATCCAGAACGCCCGAGCGGGCGTCGAGCATCAGCAGCGCCACCTGGGCCGAGGCAAGCGCCTGCAGCGTCTTTACCACAGAAAACTTCTCCAGAGCCTCCTTCACCCGAGCCTTACGTCTTACCCCTGCGGTATCGACGAACGTGATGACCTCATGGTCTCGTTGGATAGTCACGGCAATACTGTCGCGGGTGGTTCCCGGAAAATCCGCGACGATCACGCGCGGCTCGCCTGCAAGGCAATTAATCAGAGTAGACTTCCCGACATTAGGTCGCCCGACCACCGCAACCTGCTCCCCGTGAAGTCTCTCCGGGGCTGAGCCCTCGGACGGCAACACCGCGACAAGTTCATCCTGGAAACGGTCAAGACCCTGCCCCGTCTTAGCCGAGACCGCAAACACGCCGCCAATGGACAATTCCGAAAATTCACTCGCCGCTATGTGACTATCGACCCCATCGGTCTTGTTGACCGCGACCAAAACCGGTACCCCCTCGCGCCGAAGATCAGCGCTGATGTCCCGATCGGTCGCCGTAAGCCCGTCACGAGCATCGACCACCAAAATCACAACGTCCGACTCGAGCAGGGCCTGCATCACCTGTCCTCTCACCGATTGATGCAGTGGATCCTCATCTTCTGCGAGGCCGCCGGTATCTATCAATAAGATTCGGTGCCCCCCATGGGTGGCCTCTCCATACAAACGGTCGCGCGTCACTCCCGGTTGGTCATCTACCAGCGCAAGCCGAGTGCGCGTCAGCCTGTTGAATAAGGTCGATTTGCCCACATTCGGCCGACCCACGAGCGCAACGACAGGAATCATGGAAATACCTAAACCCCGGAAATCCTCGGGCCCGACTTAACGGGCCGACCAGGCGGTCAAAGATCCGTTTTCCGATAGAGTCAGAAACTGTCCCGTCTCCGGCATCGGGAACAGCCGCAGGACGGCGCCACCCGAGCCTTTCTCCCGACCTACTAATGTCCCGGTTTTGGCATCGGCAACGAACAGATTGCCCTCGTAATCGCCTACAACGGCTAGCCCCATCGCCTCAAGCCCGAGCGGTCCGCTAACCCCGCGATTTCGAAGCGCGGTTTGGCTCCACGATACCTCCCCGGAAGCGCTATCCAGCGCAAACCAGGTCCCATCATCAGCCGTCACCAGAATCTGTCCACCGACGGATCCCAAGGGTCGAATGGTCGACGTTTGACTCTCCCAGCGAATAGTCTGGGTGGCTAACGACAGCGCCGAAATCTTGGACTGGAAGCCCGCCACATAAAGCGAATTGCCGAGTCGATATGGATCCGAGTCAATATCCACCAGTCGATCCACCTCGTTGCTGCCTCGAGGTCTAAAGATAGGAACGCTCCACAATTCGCGTCCGGAAGCTATGTCAATACCGGATAACCGCCCACTGGCGAAGCCGATCAGCGCGACGCCGTCGATTTCAACCGGTGTAGAAAGGCCGCGAACACTCAGACCGGGTACCGACCGACGGACGCGCCAGAGCACCTCTCCCGATTGGCTATCCACGCCAATCACCTGTCCGTCACCAGACCTTAGAATGACCCGCCCCGACGAGATCACCGGACGAGCAAGAATTTCGACGCCCATTTTTTGACGCCACCGCGTCTCGCCGCCGGTCGTCTCAAAAGCGACCGCCTCGCCGTCGCGGGTCGTCACCACCGCGAGACCCTCGCCAACGCCCACTCCGGCCGAGAGGGGCTCCTCAAGGTCATGCTCCCAGATTATTTTTCCAGTCTGCAGATCGAGGGACGCCACTCGCCCCCTTGGCTCGGCGGCAAAAACCGCGTCGATCGCAACAAAGGGCGTCAGCAGAAAATTATGATTTGAATATCCCGCACCTAGGTCCACCCGCCAGCGTTTCTCCAGCGCGATGCTCGACTTGATCTTGGGCGCATCCTGAACAGGCCCACCCTCGCGCATAAAGTGAATGGCGCCAGGGCCGCAGCCCGACACCATGGCAAGCATCAGAAAGGAAAAAACGACGCGAATCATCCTGCATCACGATCCCGGCGGGTCATGTTCAGCTTTGCGTTCAGCAACTGGGCAGCCTGCGAATTCGCGGCGGAATTGGAGAGCGCTTTCTCATAAGCGCGAGCAGCGGCTTCCCACTCACCCGACGCTACGAGCGCATCACCCAAAAGCTCCTGGAATTGGGACACAAACCCATCGGTTGAGTCTGACTCGGCCAGCGCCTTTATCCGCTCGACGTCGCCCGCCTGTAGAGCGAGAACAGCCAGACGGACCCGGGCCACCTGCTGCATCACCGGGTCCGAGCTGTTTTCCAGAATATGCTCCAGAGCGCCCTGAGCAGTTGGGGGATCGCCCGCCTCCAACGCCTGACGGGCAAGCATTAGCTGAGCGAGATCGGCATATCCGCTGTTTGGGTGATCGACCAGCAGCGCCTCGGCGGACTGCTTCAGTCCTTCAGTATCGGCTGCTGAAGCCGAAGCGAGCATTTGCTCATACAGCGCGGACGCTTTTTCACTCTGGACGTTCTCATAGATACGCCAGCCCTGGATTCCGGCAACGCCTCCTACACCAAGCACGATCCCCGCTATGATGCCGGTGCCGTTTCGCTTCCACCATTGGCGCAGACGTTCCGTCTCCTCGTCGTGTGCAACATGCACCTGCCGTTCCGGCTGCTCGTTCTTCATTTTTTGCCTGATTGCTTACGGTTTAAGTATGAGTGATCATGACTGGGGTGTGACCGGCCACCGGAGAGACTCTTGCCCTCCCCTTAACAACAGCCGCCAGCCACGTCGGCTACTCGTGAGCCCTATTGAGATGGCGCTTTACCGCCTCACCTATTTCAGCCGCGGGAACCCGTACCTGTTCGCCCTGGCCTCGCATAGGCTTTAACAGTACGGTGCCCTGAGTCATTGAATCCCGGTCAACAATGACCGCGAGGCCGGCTCCGCTCAAATCGGCGCGCTTCATTTGCTTTTTAAGGCTCCCCTGCGCAAACGCGAAAACAACGTCCACGTCATAATCTCTTAGGGTTTCGGAAATTTTAACGCTTTCGGCGTCAAGATCGGCGATTTCAGAAATCACAAACACGTCCGGTTGACTGGACGGAGCGCGCTCGCTCGCCATAAAGACAAGCTCAATCAGCCTTTCTAGACCGCATGCAAATCCAGCTGCCGGGGTTGGTCGACCCCCCAATTGCGCCACCAGTCCGTCGTAACGTCCGCCGGCGCACACCGCACTTTGAGCGCCTAGTTGGTCGGTAATCCACTCGAAAACGAAACCGGTGTAGTAATCCAGCCCTCTCACTAGTTGTGTGTTGACATGAAACGCAATACCAGCGGCCGAGAGTAACGCCTGAAGCCGTTCAAAGTGCTCCCGCTCCGCCTTTTGAAGAAAGTCATGAAGGTCAGGCGCGCCTGTGAGGATCTCGCGCGTCGCCGGGTCCTTGCTGTCCAGGATACGCAGAGGATTGCGATCCAAGCGACGCTGACTATCCGTATCCAGGTCGCTCTCAAACCGACTCAGATACTCACGCAATGCCTCACGAAAAGAGGCCCGACTCTCATCTGAACCCAGTGTATTGATCTCGAGGCGCAGCCCGTTAAGTCCCAGCATGGCCCAAAGTCGCTCGCCTAAACAAATCACTTCAGCCTCGATTTCCGGACCGGACCACCCCAACGCCTCGATACCGAACTGATGAAACTGACGATAACGCCCTTTCTGAGGCCGCTCATGTCTAAACATGGGGCCCGTGTACCATAGCCGCTGGGTTTGGTTGTGGAGTAATCCGTGTTGATTGCCCGCGCGTACTGTCGACGCGGTTGCCTCCGGACGCAGCGTGAGACTGTCGCCGTTGTTGTCTGTGAAGGTGTACATCTCCTTCTCAACAATATCCGTCTGCTCGCCAATCGATCGATAAAAAAGCTCGGAGCGTTCAATAATCGGCGTGCGAATCTCGCGATAGCCATAACGGGCGGCGACCGCTCTTAACTGCGCTTCGAGATGTTGCCACTGCGCCGTCTGGCTAGGCAAGAGATCGTTCATACCTCGAACGGACTGCAGGGCGTTTTTCGCACTCACGGCATCACTGCCCGACACGAATTTTTGCATTAAGGCCCGTTCGCGGAACCGGTATGGCCATCTCACGCCCGCCGTAAATGATACTGGAGCCCTCTGGATAACTCACCGCGAGGGTAAACGGCGGCAGACCCGAGAGACTGACAACCTTTCCCGACTCTACGTAGCGACGCAAGAGCACCTGCTCATCCTTATCCCAGACCACAATATGTGTGTTCTCCTTTACCTTGATCACCAGTTCGCGGGAATCCGGCGAAACTGGCCGGCTCACACTGCCGGATTCAGAGCCAATGGAATTGGCAAACGCCGTCGCAAACTGAGGAGCAGTCGCCTCGGGGGGCGAATTGCTCGACGAGGAGACGTTCTGATTCGTCTCGACGGGAGGAGATGACGTGCTCACCCTGACTGGCTCAGGGGCCGGGGATTGAGTTTTTTGGGTTGTCTGAGCGCTGCTTTTCTTGCTCTCTTCTACCTTAGTCGGCTCGGATGAGTCTTCCGAGCGGGCCGCTACCGCGACAGCAGCAACCGCTTGCGCTTCGCCGAGCGCTTCATCGGAAGGGCTTGGCGACTCGGCGTCGGAGGTCGACGCCTCCTCGGTGAGCGCGGTCTCGACA
>JAYNKS010000110.1:0-558 GCA_038111345.1 Gammaproteobacteria bacterium
TCGGACGTCAACGCCTTTAATACATAAACACGCAGTCTTGAGAGCAAGGCGTTATTCAGCTCAAACGACGGATTTTCAGTCGTCGCGCCGATCAGGATCAGCGTGCCGTCTTCCACATGCGGAAGAAATCCATCCTGCTGCGCCTTGTTGAAACGATGCACCTCGTCCACAAAAAGCACCAAAGGAGATGGACTAGATTGGGCTCTAGAGACCACCTCCCGGACCTCCTTGATGCCGGACGTAACCGCCGAGAGCACTTCAAACTCGGCGTCGCAGTAGCGCGCCACCATCCGCGCGAGCGTTGTTTTGCCCGTGCCAGGGGGTCCCCAAAGAATCATCGAGTGGATGCGTCCGGCATCAAGCGCCTCTCGAAGGCCTGTGCCCGGGCCGATCAGATGACCCTGCCCCATCACCTCATCGAGCGTATGCGGGCGCATGCGCTCGGCAAGCGGCTGATAGCGCTGGCTGGCTGTTGACGAACTCAAGTCAAATTCCGTCTGTGACACCACGGTATCCTTGAGTCATCTGGATCGCGCAGGATCGGGCGATCCGTTGCCG
>JAYNKS010000110.1:568-5260 GCA_038111345.1 Gammaproteobacteria bacterium
CGCATCACCAGAAGCGAGCCGTGTTCCAGAGTAAACGCATGGGTCGACGTGGGTTTATGCCGTCGATGCTTGAACAGAAACCGCCGACTGCCACCAAGACTGAGTGAGGCAATTACCGGATCGACTCCGAGTTCAGGCTCATCATCACTGTGCCATCCCATACTGTCCTCGCCGTCCCGATAAAGATTGAGCAGCACGCTGTTAAAGACCGTACCGCAATAGCGCTCAAGATTTTTCCGCACCGCAGAAAGCTCGGCTGTCCAGGGCAACGGCTCGTTAACAAGGCCTGAATATCGATAGGTTTTTCCGGAGTCACCATACCAGGCGGCGAGCCGTGGGGAATCGACCCAGCGACCGTAAATAAAAAGTCGCGGCTGATGCCATTGAATCGTTTTGTTTAGCGTCTCAAAAAGAGACGAGGCCTCGCTTGGGTCAAGAAACCCCGGGAAATAACGAACCTGAGGACTGTTTGACGACACCCTGGCAAATCCTGAACGACCCTTGACGATCATCGAGCACGCTCGGCGACCGCGGCCGCGGCCGGAGAGGTCACAAATGCGGATCCGACGGACGCCTGTCGCTCAGAGTCCCAAAGGGCAATGGACGGGCAGCTGAACATGCTGGGAAACACCTGATGCGGCGCCACGGAGACATCTTGAAAGGAATGGCGAAGGACGGCCTGAATATTTTCCTCAAGCGCTGCATCCATAAGAAGCTGTCCCGAGCCGCTTACATCAATACGTGGCTGATGCATCGCCGACTCAGGATCCATGCCGAAATCGGTCATAAACGAAATCAACTGCATCACCGAAGAGACAATTCGCCGGCCACCCGACGCGCCAATCGCCGACACGGATCCGGTTGGAGAAACCGTTATGGCCGGACACATATTGCTCAGGGGCTGTTGATTAGGCATTAGCGAGTTGGGTCTACCCGGCTCGGGGTCAAACCACATGATGCCGTTATTCATGAGCACGCCAGTGAGGGGGAGCGTCAGTTTAGAGCCAAAAATAGAAAGGAGCGTTTGCGTCAGCGCAACGACATTGCCGTGCCGATCGACTACATTGAGATGGGTAGTCGATGCGGAGGCGTTGCCATCCGGACTGTGCCCCATACGCGCTAACCTGTGAGCATAAGCGCGCTCGAGACTCTGGCCGATGGCCGTGTAGTAATCGCCCGACGGCGAAACCGGACCCGCATCGGTGACCGCTTCAAGGTGCGCAAGCGCCTGAATCAGGGTCGGGCCGGCGCAAAGGCCGCTGGGAGCAAAAACCTGCCGATCCCGAAACGGCGCGGCCTTAAGTTCGTGGGTTACCGCTTCATAGGAAGCCAGATCGTCAGAGGTCAGCTCAATGCCCACGGATTGACAGTCATCAAGGATTCTTTTTGACAGCTCACCGTGATAAAAGCCTGCGGGACCTTGATCCGAAAGCTGTTGCAAGGTGTCTGCCAGGCCATGTATCCGCACGGTGGGCGGCGCCGCTGCCCACTGCCCCATCGGCACATGCCCATCCGGGAGGAATACCGAACGGCTGGATGCGAACCGCGCGAGTTCTTTCGCGCTCGATGCGATCTTGAGGCTTGAATACCAATCAGCGGTAAATCCCTCCCCCGCCAGCTCAATGGCTGGCGCTAACACGTCGGCCCACTGCCAGCTTCCAAAGCGATCCAGAGCCTGGGCGACGCCCGCGACGTATCCCGGGACCGCTACAGAATACGGACCGAAAACGTTTCGGTTGTCCAACACACCCGGCCAGGCAAACAGATCCGAATCAAAACCGCGACTTAAAGGATAGTCCTCGGGGCGGAGCGATTCGCTGGCGCGCACCCCGAACTCCACCGAATAGCATTTTTTCTCGCGCGCGAGGTAGATGGTCATAAAACCGCATCCACCGATTCCGCTCATCCAGGGCTCAACGGCGCCCAGGGCAAATCCACTCGCAACCGCTGCATCTATCGCATTTCCACCTCTGGCGAGCACATCAGCGCCGACCTCGGCGGCGCGGGCATGCTGTGACACCACCACCCCGCCGCGGGACTGCACAGCCGGTTTACGAATAGACCAGTGTTCCATAATGAGAGCGAAAAGCGAGTCGCTACCGTTGCCGCTAAAGCGCTCAGACGGCGCTCGACCGGTAAATTACGCGCGCAGGATTTTTCCCGGATTCATGATGTTGTCAGGATCCAGCGCCTGCTTGATCGATCGCATGACGCTGACCGCCTCGCCGTGCTCAGCGATCAGAAAGTCGAGCTTGCCATAGCCGATGCCGTGTTCACCCGTGCAGGTGCCGCCCATCGCCAGCGCCCGCATGACCATTCGCTCATGAAGGGCCTGGGCACGCGCCGTCTCTTCCGGATTTCCTTTATCGACCAGAAGAACCAAGTGAAAATTGCCGTCGCCGACGTGGCCGACGATCGGCGCAATTAATTTGGACTCACGGATATCGCGCTGCGTCTCGCGAATACATTCCGCCAGCTGTGAAATCGGTACGCACACGTCCGTCGCCCAGATCTCGCCGTTGGGCATCAGGGCCTTGCAGGCATAGGCCGCATCATGGCGCGCCTGCCACAGGCGGTTTCGCTCCTCGGTATTGGTGGTCCACTTGAAATCGCTACCACCCGTCTCGGCGGCCAACTCCTGAACGATTTGGGACTGCTCCTCGACTCCCCGCTCGGTTCCATGAAATTCCAGGAAAAGCGTGGGCGCAATCGCGAGATCGGTTTTGGAGTACCGGTTGATGGCATCAATCTGAACTTCGTCGATGAGTTCAATACGGGCGATGGGAACCCCAAACTGGATCGTGGAGATCACGGTGGATACCGCGCTGTCCAGATCAGGGAATGTGCAAACCGCAGAGCCTATGGACTCTGGAATACCGTAGAGCCTTAGCGTGATCTCCGTGATAACGCCCAGGGTTCCCTCTGATCCGACGAAGAGTCGGGTTAAATCGTATCCGGCGGCCGATTTTCTGGCCCGTCGTGAGGTCTTGATCACCCGCCCGTCAGCCAGAACCACGGTCAGCGCGAGCACGTTTTCTCGCATCGTGCCGTACCGTACGGCGTTGGTTCCGGACGCCCGACACGCCGTCATTCCGCCCAGTGACGCGTCCGCACCGGGGTCAATGGGGAAGAACAACCCTCTATCGTGAAGATGCCGATTGAGCTGTTTTCGGGTCACGCCGGGCTGCACGACCACATCCAGATCGTCATCGTGAACCTCAATAATCTGATTCATCTCCTGCAGATTAATTGAGATTCCTCCATGCAGCGCCGCAACATGTCCCTCGAGAGACGTGCCCGTTCCGTAGGGGATCACGGGCACTTTATGAGAGGCGCATATCTTGACGATCTCACTCACGTCTTCCGTGCTGTGCGCCGTTACGACCGCATCGGGCGGAACGCTCTGATGGAACGATTCATCTTTACCAAAGCGCTCCCGGACCGCTGCAGTTTGCGACACGCGCTCCCCAAACCGGCTCTTCAGTTCTTCAATAGCAGCGTCGATTGAGCGCTGAGGAACAGATTTTTTGCTTTCGGCTCCCATAAAAACCTCTCCGAGCGGACATAGAGCGATTATTATATCGCCCGCTTCTGGAGGCGATACGCCCGCGCGCGTCGCCGAAACCCCCGTGAGAATATGATCATGCGAGCCAAACCGAAGAATCCAGATCCTGCCGGTTCCTCTCGCCTGAGTGTGGTGACTCGGGGTGGCGACTCGGCGCCTTTTCTTCGCGGAATCCTGACTCGTTCACTACAGAAAGTGGGCCTGACGTTTCCAGAGGCCTATGGGGTGGCGAGCCGGGTGCGCGAGAGTCTCTCGGCTAACGAGACCGTCTCCTCAGAAGCGCTTCGAGATGAGGTATCCCGCATCCTGGTCTCCGAATTCGGCCCCGGGACCGAGGAGCGGTATCGCCTGGATCGCGCCGAGCCCGCCTGGGTGCGGGTGTACCAGAAGCACGGCGAGAAAAACGGTCAGGACGTATGGTTCTCAAGAACCATTTTTAGATACCGACTGGAGATCTGCGGCATCCCCCATCAAATTGCCGAAGATCTTGCCCACCGCATGCACGAGCGTCTGCTCAATGACTATGCCGGTGGCATCGACCGAACTGACTTGCACCGCCTGTCATTTAAGATGGTCCTTGAGCAGGCGGGACCCCACTTTGCCCGTCACCTCGAGGCCTGGCATCAGCTGGCGCAAGGCCACAAAACACTGATTATCCTGATCGGTGGCGCTTCTGGCGTCGGCAAAAGCACCGCCGCCACGCTACTGGCCGCTCGACTCAACATCACGCGAACTCAATCCACAGACATGCTTAGGGAGGTATTGCGGACTCTGCGCTCACCGGAGCAGGCGCCCGAGCTTCACTACTCCAGTTTCAATGCCTGGAAGGCACTTGGCGAGTCCCCTTCAGAGGATGAACTTCCCCACCGCATTCGACAAGGTTTTGACCAGCAGGCTAACGAGGTTGAGACAGGCGTACGCGCCCTTTTGGAAAGGGCGCAAAAGGAGCAGGCCTCGATTATCGTGGAGGGGGTACATATCCGCCCATCCATCATAAAGAGGCTGACCCTCGATCCGAACACGATACTGATTCCGGTCATTCTGAGAGTGGATCGGCAGAAAACCTTGCGGCGATTTTTCAAGGGGCGCTCAGTCACCGCTCGCCGGCGACCGGGTAAACATTACAT
>JAYNKS010000110.1:5270-6135 GCA_038111345.1 Gammaproteobacteria bacterium
TCCTCTCGGAGGCCGATGAATGCGGCGTGCCTGTCGTGGTGAACGAAGAGGAAGAATCCAACACGATGGTCCGCTTGTTCTCGGTTATCGCCTCGGCCGTCGCAGATGCGGTCATGCCGGAAAAGAGCACGAAGAACGATCGACCCACCTTCGATTAATCCGCGGTTTACGATACCATCGTAGGCTCGGCTCGCTTCGGTAATTCGAGAGTCCTTTTTCAAACCCTACTAATGATTGCACCGATGCGGTCGCAAATTCCTACAATCACATGACGAAGAAAAAACCACCGAAAAAGAAAAATACGAAAAAGCAGCGCGCCGTTCGCGATCCGTCCCAGACGCAGGCCGCTTTGGCAGACCGTCATGTACTTTACGAGCGAGCAGTTCAGTGCGTGGAAGCTGAAATCGATATGGTTGACGAAACCTTTGAGAACCTTCGCGGACGAAAGGCGATGACGCTACGCGAAGATTTTTGTGGCACGGCCAACACCAGCTGCGAATGGGTGCGGCGACGAAAAGATAATCGCGCCTGGGGTGTCGACCTGGATGCTGAAGTCCTGGAGTGGGGTCAAACCCATCGGATAAAGCCTTTGAAGCCGCATCAACGGAATCGGGTCGAGATCGTCCTGGGGGATGTCCTCACGGCAAAAACGCCTCGCGTCGATGCGATACTGGCGATGAATTTCAGTTATTGGATTTTCTCCACTCGCGAGCAGATGAAGGCGTACTTTTCGCAGGTGCGCAGCTGCTTAAACAGCGACGGCGTCTTTTTTATGGATGCCTATGGCGGCGCTGAATCCATGACCGAGATGGAAGAAGAAACAGACCACGGCGACTTTACCTACGTCTGGGATCAGGCTAAGTAC
>JAYNKS010000111.1:0-6094 GCA_038111345.1 Gammaproteobacteria bacterium
GCGATATCGCCAGCAAAGGTTGCTTTGATGTCCTCCGCCTCGATAGCCAAATTCGTTTGCAGCAAACGATTTGCATCTGAGGAGGCCTGCCGACGGATAGAAAGAGCGGCCGAAAGGGGTCCCTCTATTGGAATCTCGTAATCAATCAGTTTGCCAAGGAGCGTTGCATCTTCCACCGAAAAACGCGAGGTTAAATCAAGGTCCGACGTGCCATCGAGATCAGCCAAGCGACCGCTGACTTTCAGGCTCATACCGTCAGTCACGCCGTCGACGGAAACAAAAAACGGGTCTTCAGGATTGTTTGAGCCTACCACTGTGGCCGACAGCTTTCCCGGGACGCTGATCCCATCTTTGAAGCCAAAACTGCTGCCGAGCCTGCCCAAGTGATCGAGGTCAAGATCCACGGCGAGCGACCCAGATCGCAGGTTCGAGACATCCGGCAACTTCCCTGAAATACGCCCCTGCCTGATCCCGTCCCCTCTCAGGACGCCTGATAGATGACGCAGACCCACTTTGCCTTGTGCTCGAAAAAACTCCGAGCTGACCGTCAGACTGACGCCCGAGTAGTCCGACAGCGCAACGTTGGTGAAGGGCTGCAGGGCGGCGAGCGTCGGGATCGTAACCTCGGATGCGATATTCAGGGTCGGGCTATCCCCGGCAAGACCCAGCTCACCATCCAGCCTAAGCTGGCCCATTTCGCTTTTCATTCCAGCACTCAGACCGGTGACCGATAAATCGGCGAAGGGACCGGTCAGAATGCCTTGCGCAGAACCCGTTCCCGAGAACGGTAGGGGCCGACCAAAATGAGCAGCCAACGCCGCAACATCTTTAAGGTCGGCGCGAAACGGCATGTTGATAGATGCCCGTGGACCAAGCGGGCCGACTGAGCCCGTAAGACTTGTTGAGAGCAAATCTGAACGCAGATCAATATCCAAATCCCGGAAATGTAGATTGCTGCGAGCCCCTTTTAACGATCCACCGACCGTTCCGGAAAGATCTCCGGGAAGCGTGATGGCAAAACCACTAAGCAGAGCTTCAAGACTCGTGGTAGCGCCTTCAAAAGGTAGATCGAATTCTGCCGATGGGCCGAGCGGGCCTATCGATCCTCCCGCACGAAGACTAGCGCTCTGCGCAATCACTTCTGCATCGATGTCCTCTACTCGAACCTGGCCGCGGCTACCCCACACGTGAGCGCTCGCCGATGCGCTGCCATCAATTGGGATAATCAATCCATAGGCGCTCATGAAGCGAGCCAGGTTGGAGGTCGCGGCCTTTGTCTCAAGGTCCAGCCACAGACCCTCCTCGCTACCAATATGTTCCAGTCGGCCGGTCCCGCTGACCTCTACGACAGCTCCTGACGCCTCAAAAACAATCTCATCCAGCCGAAAATTCCCGGGAGCGCCGCTCAAGACCCCCTGTGCTTTCGCCTTTGCATCCAAAGGCAATAAGCCACCAAAGAGCGCGGTTAATTCTGACAAGGCCTGCGTCTCGAGGAGCACTCGAAGGTTCGACGCCGGAAGCAGGCCCACCTGACCGGGACGCCACAGGTCGACTTCTCCAGAAGCAGTCACTTGAAGCAGCGCTGAATTTGTCATCACGTCGACTTTTTCAAGTCGAATTCCCTCGGGCAGCCAGCCGTTCACTTCGGCCGTCACCGATCCCGTTCCCGCCAGCGTTTGACGAGCCCTCGAGGTGAGACCGGGAATCACCGTGCCGACTGCTTCGGCGAGATCGGTCGTCTCAAAACGAAGCGCAAGATTTGCGTTCCCACCGTCCATCACATCACGAATCGGGCCGATCACCGTACCACTGGTCGCTCCGAGGTCAACAGCCAAGGCCGCGTCAACATCATCATCGCCCGAAAGCGCAAGCGAGCCATTAATCGTCAGGGGCGTCTCGTTGTAGCGACCCCTCACAATTAAGGTGCTCTGCGCACGTCCTTCGGGGAGAGACGAACTTAACTCGTCGATCTCAAGCCTTTGATCAAATCGGGGGTTTCTCCCGGAAAATCCAAATTCAGAATCCCGGATCGCGGCCACACGAACAACGGTGGTCCACGCCGAAGGTTGGTGCTTTTTTGGCCGCTTGGAATCGCTGAACGTCCAGTTATTTCGCCCATCAGGAAGTGATTGAAGCGACAAAGCCGCGTTTTCTACTTCCAGACGCTCTATCAGGATCGTCTGCGATACCAGAGCACCAAGGCTGATTTCGATTGAAGCGCTTTTAAGATCCAGAAGCGGCGCCTTAAACGCGTCATCCGGTGACTCGATACGCAGCCCAGCCACCTTTATATGAGCGGCGGGCCATAACTGGAGATCGAGAGCGCCGCTGATACTGACATTGCGATTCAGGATGGCAGACAGCCAGCCAGCGACCCGGTCCCGATGCGGATTCCAGTCAAGATACTGAACCGCCAGCACCGGTCCGAGCGTGACCACCCCTAAAACAGCCGCAACCGATAAAATAAGGCGGTTTCGCAAACGCTTCGTCATACCGATAGCATAAGGCAATAAGCGAATGATTCGCCAACATTTGGCTAAATGGCCTTGGCCAAGGACTCGGTAGCGCACAAAGGAAATCCCAACCCTATGAATTCATCGGTTGACGAAAAAAAACTCGCCAAGCGCCTACGGCGTGAAATTGGTCGCGCCATCGAGGACTTTCAGATGATCCGTGATGGCGATCGGGTCATGGTCTGTGTATCGGGGGGCAAAGACTCTTTTGTGATGCTCGATATTCTCTCGCAACTGCAGGAAAGAGCCCCCGTCTCTTTCTCGCTTCACGCGATCCACTTGGACCAGAATCAGCCCGGATTTCCGGTCGACATTCTGCGCGCCTATCTCAAGAGCACGGGACTTCCGTTCGATATCATTGACGAGGACACATACAGCATTGTGAAGCGGGTGATTCCAGAGGGCAAAACCATGTGCGGCCTCTGCTCGAGACTGAGGCGAGGAATCCTGTACCGCTACGCGGGCGAGCACAACATGACCCGAATCGCGCTGGGCCATCATGGCGATGACATGATGGAGACTCTGTTCTTGAACATGTTCCACGGCGGGCAATTGAAATCGATGCCGCCCAAACTAAGAAGTGATGACGGCCATCACGTCGTGATCCGCCCGCTCGCCTACTGTCGCGAGAAAGATATCGCGCGGTACGCCACCCTTAGAGGCTATCCGATCATCCCATGCAACTTGTGCGGATCTCAGTCGCACCTGCAGCGTCAGGCGATCAAAGGGATGCTTTCGGACTGGGAGCGCGCGCACCCGGGTCGAATCGCCAGCATCTTTCGAAGCCTGAGTCATGTGGCACCGAGTCAACTGGCCGATCGATCTTTGTTTGATTTTGATGCATTGGAGAAAGACGCCTCAAGAGAAATTCTCCAATGGCTTCCCGAGGGCACCGCACGCAATGATGGGGCCAGCGACTTTAACGACGAAAAAGACATAACGTCTCGGCAACGAACGGTCGCTTCATAAGGTAACGGATCACAAATGAACGCAGATGATTTTAATCCTGGACTTTTGGCATTTCTCGATAACTCGCCGTCGCCGTTTCACGCGGTCAGCGCTCTGTCGATCCTGCTGGATAGCGCCGCTTTCAGTCGCAGCGATTTCTCTCATCCCTGGCCCAACCGCGAGTCAGGCAAGATCTACCTCACCCGAAATGATTCTTCTCTCATTGCAATTCGCCAGGGAGAAGGCTCCATTACCGATCGCGGCGTGCGCATTATTGGCGCCCATACCGATAGCCCCTGCCTCAAGATAAAGCCACAACCGGACATACGCCGGGCTGGTGCTTTTCAGTTGGGTGTGGAGATATACGGTGGGGCCCTGCTCGCCCCCTGGTTCGATCGGGATCTTTCGATCGCGGGGCGAATCAGCGCCCGTCGAGCAGACGGTGGTCGAGCCAGTCTGTTATTGGATTTCAAGCGAGCGGTCGCGCTGATCCCGAGCCTGGCTATTCATTTGAATCGTGATATTCATAAGAATCGAACGATCAATCCGCAAGAAGAGTTGGTTCCCATCCTTTTTAATGGCGACGAGCATTCGCTGGAGACCTTCCGCGATGCGCTGCTCGACGAGGCGCGTGAGCAGCATCCAAACGAATCTCTCGAGGAAGTGACTGACTTTGAGCTCAGTCTTTATGACACGCATCGGGCAGCGCGAGTCGGGCTTTACGGAGATTTTTTGGTGAGCGCGCGTCTTGATAATCTTCTGAGTTGCTACACCGCCATCAAGGCGCTAATGGATGCAAAGACCGACGAGACCATTCTGGTAATTTGCAACGATCATGAGGAAGTTGGCAGCACCTCGACGGCCGGCGCCCAGGGACCGTTTTTAAGGCAGGCTCTTGAAAGCCTGACAGGAGATGCTCAGGCCCTCTCAGCGGCACTGTCGCGCTCTGTTCTGGTATCTGCCGACAACGCGCACGCCGTGCATCCCAATTACGAGAATAAGCACGATCCGCAACACCGGCCCCAGATGAATAAAGGCCCCGTCATAAAATTCAACGCCAATCAGCGCTACGCCACAACCAGCAGCACAGCGGCCTTGTTTAGAGATCTCTGTCGGCACGCCCAGGTGCCCGTGCAGTCCATGGCAATGCGAAGCGACATGGCCTGTGGAAGTACTATTGGCCCGATCACCTCTGCAGTGATCGGGATCGACACGGTCGATGTCGGCGCACCTCAACTGGGCATGCATTCTCCTCGGGAAACAACAGGCTGGCAGGATCCTGCATTTTTATACCGCGCCTTGACCGCTTTCTTTGAGAACACATAGTTAAAGTGCAAACGTCCCGCCAAAAAAAACCGGGCTCAAGGCCCGGTTTTTTTTAGCGTCATCTGACTTACTGCGACTGGCTGACCATGTAATCCACGGCGGCCTTTACGTCGTCATCGCTGAGATGAGCAAAACCACCCTTGGGAGGCATGTAGCCCGCCTTACCCTGGTAACCGACAATCGCATGCTCGTACAACAGCTCGGCACCCTGCGCGATTCGATCGACCCACGCTTCCTTATCCCCCACCTTCGGGGAACCGGCCACGCCCGACGCATGGCACGCCATGCAGCCGCTGTTGTAGATGGCGGCGCCATCCGCCTGCGCCTGACCAACGGCAACCCCAAAACCGAGCGCCGCGCTCAAAACAAGATACTTTCTCATCGTTTATTTCCTTAGCTGATCGCAAATGAAACTGAATGACCACTCCCAAGTGAGGGCCGACGGCTAAAAAAGAGGCTGATAGTCTAAGACCGAGCCCCGCTCGGGTAAACCTTGATACTAAATCCTAAAGCTCCCGCGTGGCGTGAAATTCGATCTCCGGGAATCGCTCCTGCGTCAGCCGCAGGTTAGCCAGATTTGGCGCCAGATACGTCAGCGCGCCGGCCGCATCCAGACCCAAATTTTGTGGGGATTTTTTGCGAATTTCCTGAAGGGCCTTCTCGTCATCGCTGACCAGCCACCGAACCGTCACGACAGGGACCGCTTCAAAAGCACAATCTACGCCGTATTCGTGCTTCAGCCGATGGGCCACCACATCAAACTGAAGAATCCCCACCGCACCGAGCACCAAATCATTGCTGATCAGGGGGCGAAACACCTGGGTTGCGCCTTCTTCGCTCAACTGATCAAGGCCCTTATTCAAGGCTTTTGCACGAAGCGGGTCAGTCAGACGGACTCGCCGAAAAAGCTCGGGAGCAAAACTCGGAATGCCAAGAAATTTAAGTTGTTCCCCGGTGGTAAAGGTGTCTCCGATCTGGATCGTACCGTGGTTGTGAAGGCCGATAATATCTCCGGCCACCGCATCGTCCGCTGCTTCCCGGCGAGATGCCATGAAGGTAATGGCGTTATGCAGCTGCATGTCCCGCCCCGCTCGAACGTGTCTGACCTTCAGCCCTTTTTGATAACTGCCGGATGTCACCCTGAGAAAGGCAACCCGGTCATGATGGGCCGGGTCCATGTTTGCCTGAATCTTAAAGACGAAGCCAGAAAAATTTTTCTCCGCGGCATCCACTGTCCGAGTTTCCGCTGAGCGCGCTAGAGGAGCCGGTGCAAAATTTACGAAGGCATCAATCAATTCGTCCGTGCC
>JAYNKS010000112.1:0-1454 GCA_038111345.1 Gammaproteobacteria bacterium
CTCTGAAAGACCATGCCCATGGTCTCCCGGCGGAGTTCGATCAACTGTTTATCGGTCATCGCCAGCAGATCTTGTCCTCCAATCAGAATGCGGCCGGCAGTGGCATCTGTCAGTCTGGAGATGCATCGCAGAAGCGTCGATTTTCCAGAGCCTGAGAGTCCCATAATGATGAGTTTTTCGCCTCTTGTGACATTGAAGGAGGCGTTGTTGACCCCGACGATGCAGCCTGCCTCCTGAAAAGCTTTGGCGTCTACGATGCTGCCTTGGTTGTCGGCGAGCATTTCTTTCGCCTTATCCCCGAAGATCTTGAATACAGAATCACACTGGATGACCGGTTGCGGATCTGTCGAGACGTGTTCGTTGGGGGTCATAGTTGAATTTCCGATTTCTCTCTTAATGTCAATTGGCTATAGCTAGCGGAGGGTACTTCAGTCTATTCCCAGCGCTTTCTTTCTTTCCTTCGCCCAAGTTTGAATGAGATTGTCGACCGCTAGACACATAAAGGCCACAAATATACCCAGCGTCAAACCTATTCCGGCACCTCCTTTCTTGGACAACGATGCCATGATGAGCTGACCCAAATCTATTGTCCCGATTAATGCGCCAAAGATCACCATGACCAGTGCGAACACGACTGTCTGGTTTATTCCCAACATTATGTGGGGGACGGCAAGAGGCAGTTCGATGTTGACCCATCGTTGAAGTCGTGACACTCCTGACATCGTCCCTGCTTCATGTAGCGATACGGGAACGCTGTTTAGACCTTCTACGGTATATCGGGTGGCTGGGATCACCGCATAGACAATGGCGGCTATCATCACGGAGGTATCCGTGATACCAAAAAGCAAAATGACCGGGATCAGGTAAATAAAGGATGGGAATGTTTGGAAAAAATCGCAGACCGAAAGGATGGTTTTGCTGGCAACAGGGTTTTGAGCGCAAATCGATCCGACGACTATTCCCAGGACCGCCGAGATCAGAACTGCGAAGGTTGCCATGTAGGCTGTAATGAGTGCCCTGTCCCAGTACTCAGAGAGGGCAATGAACAGGATTAACCCCCCAACGATGGCAGCGGATCTGAGTCCCCCTACGATGTAGCCGGCACCCATCACGAGAATGAACGTGGAAATGACCGGCATACCTAAATAGGCCTCTCTCATCGGGACAAGGACCGATTCGATCAACCAGACATTAAACGCGTTTAGGTAGGGGAAAAAGGCTTCCCAAAACCAATCGATACCGGCGTCGATAAAGGGAGAAATCGTAAATCCTTTTTCAACAGGGACATAGTAGAGGTAGTTGATGCCGTCTTTGAAATACAGAGCGCCCAGATAGGATAAAAGAATTGCCAAAAGCGTCAGAAGGATAAATCCGATATAAGGTTTATATTTCTCGAAGAAGCTTAAATCGGAAAAATAGTCTTTTTGTTTGTTTGCCCACGCCAGGGAGTATTT
>JAYNKS010000112.1:1464-5837 GCA_038111345.1 Gammaproteobacteria bacterium
GTATTATTTATCCAGGATGCCGGCAATAAAAACGACGCTCAGGCCAATCTCTGAAGCTTTTCCTATTTCCAGGGAATTCAAAGCTATTTTGAGATCAGAGCCCAAGCCCTTGGCGCCAATGAACGCGGCAACGACTGTCATTGCCAGACACTGCATGATGACCTGATTGACGCCTATCAATATATCCGTCCGTGCAGTTGGGATGAGCACTTTGAACAGCAACTGCGTTTTGGTGCATCCACTCATTGAGCCGGCATCAACAATATCCGGAGAAACTCTCTTCAGACCGAGAATGGTCAGCCGGATCATCGGTGGTGTGGCAAAGATGATTGTGGCGACGGCGCCCGCATGATCTCCGACTCCAAACAAAACCATGACCGGAATCAGATAGGAAAAATGGGGCATGGTCTGCATGGTGTTAAGTAATGGCTGAAGCGTGGCTTCAACCGCTTTGTTCAGATATCCCCAAATCCCGAAGCCCAGACCCAAGATAAAACAAATAGGTGCGCTTACCAGCACAAAAGATAACGTTTCCAGAGAGGGCTTCCATTGCCCAAAAATGCAGAGATATCCGACCCCAATGCCTGCGAGTAACGCCAGGCGAACCCCCTGGAGTTGATAGCCCAGAATCGCAGCACCAGCGACGAAGGCGGTCCACGGAAGGGCAGGCCAGTACAACCACGTGTTGGCATCCAAAAATGAATCGCTGAAGAACGCCCCGATCGTCTGCGCGCCTCCGAGGAAGAGTTCCCGAACAAAGATAATGACAAATAAAATCGCGCTGCCTATTGCCCTGGTGATGATCCTGAAAACAGGCTGTTGTTCGTATTCTTTCCAGACAGGATCCCAGACATCGACAGCCAGCCAGTTGAACATCAAGTTATCGAGAAGCGTGTTGATCCAGCCTGGAAGTTCCTTCAGTAGAGGAGGCAATCGCCAAAAATAACTGGTTTCAGAATGCGGAACAAAATGGTACGAGAACAAAAAGACTATCGCGAGCAGGCCAAACTGCATCGGTCTGGAATTTTTGAAATGAGTGAGCACGCTATTGGTTTCGAGTGAGATATAAGGATGTGCTTAGGGCGGCGACCAACGAATAAGACGATTCAGCAACGTCGGCTTTTGACCTTTAAACTTATCTATCGATAGCTCGTTCATCGAAGTCTTTGACCGATAACATTAACTCGGTTGTGTCGAAAAGTCTTGCTTTTTTGATTAGAGACAATCGGGATCGATTCCCAGCCTAGTTATCAGCCCAAAGACATTACCTCTGAAGAACCATAGCAGTGTGGCCAAAAAAAAATCCTCCCTGAAGCAGGGAGGATTTTTGGCAAATCAACTTCCAGTGACTTAGTTTTTCCAGAGATCGATCTGAGTCCTGTGATTGGCAATGAATGCCGCAGCAGCTTCAGCATGGGTCATGCCTTTGCTGTCAACGTTGTCGGCCATCTCACCGATTTGAGGCGCATTGAAGGACATCTTTGTGTAGAACTTATATGCGTCCGGATGCGAGAGGGGGAATTTGATGTGAGCGGCCTTTTTGAGCCAGCCTTTGGGTGACCCACAGCCAGTCGTCTCCCAGGTGCCGCCGTTTTCAATTCGGCAACCCTCGTAATACGGAGGAAACTCAATAAAGGTGAACCCTGCGGCATCAGTGAAGTTTGGAGACCAGTTGAATATGACGGTTCCACGACCTTCCTTCTTCGCGGCATCCAGTTCAGCCCAAAGCGCATTGGCAGACCCTGCAAACTTCACGGTCCACAAGTCATCAATGCCAAGACCTTTCAGCCGGTTGGGCATCACGTCGCCGTGCCATTCAACGGGTCCTTCGAGCCAGCGTCCTTTTCCGCCTGAGTCAGCAGTGGCGAAGTTTTTTGCACATTCAGGAGACTTCAGAGCTTCCCAATTTGGAAGACCCGGACACAGGCCCTCTTCGATAACCCAATTGGGGACGCCCATTTCTTCGAACGTGATCAAGTTATGGCTACCTGCATCGATCAAGCCGCCCTTGTCCATTGCTGCATAAAACGGGAGCGCCATGGTTGATTCCCAGGTTTCATGCGCGACATGAAGGTCGCCAATCCGGACAGCCTCATACCGTGATGCTGATTCCGATGGCACCAGTTCCACTTTATGACCCATTTCTTCGAAAACTTGGGCCATGACGTGCGCCATCACGATCTGACTTGACCAGTTCAAAATCGGGATCCTGATCGGATCAGCTGCCTGAGCG
Organism: Gammaproteobacteria bacterium; assembly: GCA_038111345.1. GTDB lineage: Bacteria > Pseudomonadota > Gammaproteobacteria > Arenicellales > UBA868 > UBA868. Next base: position 3,698 of record JAYNKS010000112.1, read on the forward strand.
ACTGTTGAGGTTGCGCCAAAGGCCAACAATGCCCCCACCGCCAAGCCTTTCAGTGTCTTTGATTTCGTCATATTGCTCCTCCGTTAAAGGTTTATTTTTTTAGGTGTGCGTCTTTTGCATCCTTCGTTTTGCGTTATACCGTTATACCGCTCACCTGCAAAGAGGTTTACGCCGTGTGCCGGCCCCAATAAAAGAGCCATATGCCTATAAATATGGCTTATGGGTAAGTTTAGGTGGTCAAGAGCCAAGCCCCAAACACCAAAACTACACCAATTGCCTGTTCTTTTTTGAATAAAAAATTACGGGCCACAGGGCCATTTTTGAGGTGTTTTCCCCCGTACGGCGCGTGCATCGATCGCACGGGACGGATGAGCGCTCGCTCCATTTTTGTGCGTCGCTCTCGGGCCGGTTAAGTCGCAAGCCTCTGCTGCGGGGACTTAGCTTCGCACGCGAGTTTTCCCGGGGTCGTAGAAAGGGAATGCCGTGACGGTCGCCGGGATTCGTTTCTGGTGCCCATCCAGCTTTCCCACTTCGACTGCAGTGCCCAGGCTGGCATGTTCGACGTCGATTCGACACAGCGCGATCGTTTCTTTGAGGAAAGGGGAGCGCATGCCACTGGTGACAATGCCAATCTGGGCGCGACCTATCCGCACGCAGTCGCCGTGATTTACCAACTCGTTGCCGGATACCTTCAGGCCGACCAATTTGCGCTGCGGATGGGTTTTGCGTTTTTCAAGGGCCTCGCGACCAATGAAGTCTTCTTGTTTCGATTTCAGCGGGACCGTAAAACCGATGCCGGCCTCAAAGGGGTCGGTCTGGTCATCGAATTCGTACCCTGCAAATATAAGACCCGCCTCAATTCGTACCAGGTCCAGCGCTTCCAGACCCATCGGCTTAAGGCCAAGCGGTTGCCCTGCATCCCAAACCGCATCCCAGAGCGTCGGCGCATCCGACGGATGACAGAACAGCTCAAAGCCCAGCTCGCCCGTGTAGCCCGTTCGGGACACCATGACAGGACAGCCCTGCGCATCACCTAAACGTCCGACGGTAAATCGGAACCACTCGAGCTCAGTCACGGCGGGTTGCGCAGGCGGAGTCCAGATGATCTTAGCGAGAATGTCCCGACTGAGTGGGCCTTGCACTGCGATATTATGGATTTGGTCGGTCGATGATTTGACTAATACGTTTAGGTCCATAGCAGCGGCTTGTTCGCGGAGCCATATTCCGCTGTAGTCATCGCCCCCAATCCAGCGGAAATTATCGGGACCCAGTCGCAAAGCGGTTCCGTCATCAATCATTCCACCATGGGGGTAACACATGGCGCTGTAGACGACCTGACCCACAGCGAGTCGCCGAATGTTTCTCGTCAGAGTAGCCTGAAGGAGGGTCTCGGCATCCGGCCCGAGCACTTCAAACTTTCTCAGCGGCGACAGATCCATCACCACGGCTTTCTCTCGGCAGGCCCAATACTCATCGATCGCCCCAAGATTATTGAAGGCAGCAGGTAGCCAGTACCCCCGATACTCGGCGAATTTGCGGGTCAGCGCCGAGGTTCGGGAATGGAATCCAGTTTCTTTAGTGAGTTGTGGATCAGCGTCGGGAGTCATTCGGTAGGCGATGGCTTTGGAGAATATTTTCTCTGGAGTGTATACGCGAACATGAATGTCGGTTGGATTCCAGCCGTTTGCAGCGCTCGTGTCGTCCGGGCATGCGGTCGATGCACAAACCAGATCGGTTAATGCACGCAACAGCACGTAGTCGCCGGGCCGCGACCAGGGCTCGTCCAAAAAGAGGACGTTATGCTCATCGATCCCGGTGTTGTAGAAAAAGTTGACCGCTTCCCATCCACGCCGCGGTTTCACGCCGAAAGGCGCAAGAACCGCGTTGATGTTATCGGAGCAGTTTGGGTGCCCGAAGTAGCCCTGATCCTCATAGTATTTGGCGGCGCAGGCGAGGCCAAAAGTGTCGTGACGTCCGCATGTGTCCTGAATGACTTCAACGAGCGGCTTCATGTCACGATCAAAGTATTTAGAAAATAGTCCGGGTCCTGGATATCCACTACCAACGAGGGTGCGGGTAGTGGTCATATCGATATGGCGCTCTTTTCCCTGATCGAGAGCCGCTTGGGATAGCGCAAGAA
>JAYNKS010000113.1:0-5823 GCA_038111345.1 Gammaproteobacteria bacterium
CGGCTCTGCATATCGCGAGCAAGAACCCGCTCAGATGAGTATCGGAACGGATCGAACCAACGACCGCGTATCCACCCAAGCATTCCCAATAGCGAAAACAATCTAAATATCCACGCACCAAATTCGCGTTTTTTCGGGCGACCCGTTGCCGGATCCAGTTGGGAAATGATCGGCGGTGCGAGGTGCACCTTCAACCGATAATTGCCCTCGAATTCACGCTCGAGTTGACGCTTGAATTCCGGCGCCCGGTATAAACGAGCCACTTCGTACTCGTCCTTGTCGTAGAGCACGTGAAAAGCGCTGTGAATGATGCTGGTCAACAGCTCTGGATACCTAGTCTGCTTCGAGCCCGCTCCGCTTCCCATGAACTGATTCACCCACTGACCTAACTGGTCAGCTCGGCCCTTGCCGTGCGACAGCGAGAGAAGTTCCGAGCGCCGTCCGAGGAGGGCCATCGGGGAGTCGTCAATACAAAAAGACTCAGAGTCCCCTTCTTCATTAAGAATGGAAAGCACTGCCTTTTCATCGACAAATAGCTGTCGACCAAGACGAAACGCCGCCGTATTGAGACGCACCGCCCTTCCATTCAACGAGATGGCTTGTTCGATGGCAAGCGCGGGAATAGGCACGGCGCCGGCCTGAAAAGCATAACCCAGCATGATCATGTTCGAGGTCATCGTGTCGCCAAACACGCCCTGCGCGAGATGGGTGGCGGGGACCTCGCAAAGGGCTTTGGAGGATTGCCGAATGACCCCAAGTAATTCCTGGGAGGGAAATCGCTGCTCTGGATTGTGAATGAAGTCGCCCGACATCATTTGGTGGGTGTTGACGATGCTCAATGTCTCATCACTAAGCTTCTTTCGCGTACCCTCAGCCGCAGAGGTTACGAGATCACACCCCAGCAACAAATGGGCGCCGCCGTCGGCAACGTGAGTCGCGCTTATGTCGTCAGGGGAAGGCGCCAAAATGATGTGACTGGTCACCTCACCACCCTTCTGAGCCAAACCCGCCATGTCCAGTACGGAACAGCCCAACCGGGCCACGTGCGCCGCCATCCCAATAATGGCGCCAATGGTCACAATGCCCGTACCGCCTACCCCATTTAAGACAATACTGTATTGACCGTCTATCGAGGGCATCCGAGGCTCCGGAGTCGGTATCTCTAACGACGCCACCGGGGCGCGGGTTCGCGTTTCCGTCCGCCTCTTTCCGCCGACGACGGTAACAAAACTAGGGCAGAAGCCCTTCTTGCAAGAATAGTCAAGGTTGCATGCGGATTGATCGATGGCCCGCTTTCGACCCAGATCGGTCTCTACCGGTGTCAGCGCGACACAGTTGGACTGGGTGCCGCAATCGCCACAGCCTTCGCATACTGCGGTGTTGATAAACAAACGCTCGTCTGGCGTTTCCATAAGGCCGCGCCGTCGTCGACGCCTTTTTTCAGCGGCACAGGTTTGATCAAAAATAATGACCGTGGTCCCTTTTATCTCCCTCAATTCGCGCTGAACCCGCGCAAGAAGGGTCCGATCGTAGACCTTAACGCCGGGCGCCCAGTCGGCCTTGGGGGGATACTTAAGCGGATCATCCGTGACCACAGCAATGACATCGACACCCTCCGCATGCACCTGTCGGGAGATTCGCATAACGTCAAGCGGACCATCAAACGACTGCCCTCCAGTCATGGCCACAGCATCATTGAACAGAATCTTATAAGTAATGTTGACGCCTGCGCTCACGCACGCCCTAATCGCCAGCAGGCCCGAGTGAAAATACGTGCCGTCTCCAATGTTTTGAAACACGTGCGATGTGTGGCTGAACGGACTCTCACCTATCCAGCTCGCACCCTCACCACCCATCTGGGTAAACGTGGCCGTCTCCCGATCCATCCATTGCGCCATGTAGTGGCAGCCAATGCCCGCCAGAGCACGCGAGCCCTCGGGCACCACCGTCGAGGTGTTGTGGGGGCACCCGGCACAAAAATAGGGAATACGGCGCATGGGCGTTTTCTTCAGCTGAGCCTTTTCCAAGCGCGCCCGAATCGCCAAGAGCACGTCCTCCAGGCGCTTGTCAGTGGACTGCGCGAGCAACCGATCGCCAATGGCCAACGCCATCTGAGTGGCGTCGAGACGCCCCTCCACCGGAAAAAGTGCCGACCCCAGCTCATCGCGCTTGCCGATGATGACCGGGGGATTCGCCTCACCGTAAAGGATCTGCTTAACCTGATCCTCGATCAGCCCTCGCTTTTCCTCGACTACGATTAACTTTCGGGTGCCTGAAGCAAACGCTTTCAGTCCGTTTGCTTCCAACGGCCACGGCATGCCCACTTTATATAGCTTCACACCGAGCGCCCGGGCTCGCTCGTCATCGATCTTCAGCTCAAGTAGCGCACGGCGTACATCAAGGTACGATTTTCCGGTCGAGACGATTCCGATTGGCGCGGCGGTATTACCCATCACCTGTCGATCAATCGGGTTTGCCCGAACGAAGGCGGCGATCGCGGGCAACTTGAATTGATGAAGTCGCGCCTCCTGTTCCTGCGGCGTGTCCGGCCATCTGAGATTCAAGCCGCCCTCAGGTAAAGCAAAATCAGAGGGTTCCCTGGTCTGAACCCGGTCGCGGTCAATAGCGATCGATGCCGACGCCTCGACCGTGTCGTGTACGCTTTTGAGGCCCACCCAACAACCTGAAAACCGCGACAACGCCCAACCATAAAGACCAAAATCAAGAATATCCTGCACACCAGCAGGGTTTAGGATAGGGATAAAGGTATTGACCAACGAGTACTCGCTCTGATGAGCGGTCGTCGATGACTCGCAGGTGTGATCGTCGCCCATGAGAACGAGGACGCCCCCGAGGGCGCTGCTGCCGGCAAGATTGCCGTGACGAAGCGGATCACCGGAGCGGTCCACGCCAGGCCCTTTGGCATACCACATGGAGAACACGCCATCATATCGGCCGTCTCCATTAAGCCCCGCCTGCTGGGTCCCCCACACTGCAGTAGCCGCCAGATCCTCATTGACGGCGGGCTGAAAACGAATACCTCGCTCGGTCAATTCACCGAGTGCAAACGCAAACTGCTGATCCAGTGCGCCCAGGGGGGAGCCTCGATACCCTGTGACATAGCCGGCGGTGTGGCGCCCGGCGGCTCGATCCCGATCGGCCTGCAGCATCGGCAACCGAACCAGCGCCTGAATACCCGTCATAAAGGCCTGACCGGAGGACAATCGATACTTGTCGTCGAGTGAGACGTCTCTTAGATCCAGCACGCTAGTTTTCTCTCGATTTCACTCGCCGCAAACGGTCTACCTCCCGTGATCCTTGTCACAGGCCCGACTCCTCCGCCTTGGCCGAATGCTACGCGACCACGCTGCTTTACATATGGCCCATTGTAGCCCCGACTCCCCAAATAATGATGTCGACGTCTTTTTTTCACTCGAAACCTGATGATATATTCGCCAGAGTTCTCGGGGGAGGCTCCATGGATCCAACGCGCTTCGCAATCGATTCAACAACGGTCAAACGCTACGGCTTTCTGCTGTTGCCTAATTTCACCATGATGGCCTTTTCTGCCGCCATTGAACCGATGCGCGTCGCTAATCGTGTTGCCTAGCAGGTCCTTTACGAATTCCCACTTTTCACCCTGGATGGTCAACCCGCGGTAGCGAGCAACGGGATCTCAGTGGGCCCCGCTTCCGCGCTGAGCGGCAGGGAACCGCTGGATGCGCTTTTTGTCTGCGCCGGAACCGACCTGCACTCTATTCATCCAGACCTACTTTTTGAGCGAATCAAGCCCCTTCTAAAGCGTAACGTACCGATTGGCGGCATTTGCACCGCCACCTATCATCTGGCCAAAGCGGGTCTTTTGGATGGGTACCGATGTACGCTGCACTGGGAAAACATTCCCGACATGCACGACGAGTTCCCCCATCTGGTGGTGTCGTCCGGCCTGTTTGAACTCGACCGTGATCGATACTCCTGCGCCGGCGGCACCGCAGCGATCGACATGATGCTGAATCTCATCGGAAAGGACAGGGGTCGTGGGATTTGCGATCGGATCTCCGAGGGCATGCTGTGCGAGCGCATCCGGGAAGGCACTGACCGCCAGAGAATGCCGCTTCGCATGCGTCTGGGCTCGAGTCAGCCCAAACTTGTGGAGGCGGTTGAATTGATGGAATCCAACATCGAAGAGCCGATGACTCTCGATGAACTGGCCTCTCATGTGGGCATCTCCCGGCGACAGCTTGAGAGACTGTTTCAAAAACACCTGCAGTGTGTACCGACGCGATACTACCTGGAGATTCGACTGAGACGGGCGCGAGAACTGCTTCTGCGAAGCTCCCGGTCCATCGTTGATATCGCTTTCGCGTGCGGCTTCGTCTCGGCCCCGCACTTCAGCAAATGTTATCGCGATTTCTTCGGCATTCCACCCCGCGAAGAGCGACTGCCCAAAGGGATATTACTCATGGATCCCTCCCCAGAGGTCACCACTTTTGATCCAGACCTCCTCGAGAACGATACCGACATAGCCGGTGCCGGCATGCCCAATTAGATTACCTCGACCCGCCTTTGGGCAAAGAACTCCGAAATCAGGCTCGCGCATTCATCAGTCAAAATGCCGGCCGTAACATCGCACTGATGATTCGTTAGAGGATTCTGCAACAGGTTGGCAATGCTGCCGACCGCTCCCGCTTTTTGATCTCGAGCGCCAAAGACCACCCGCTTCACTCGCGCCTGCAGGATCGCCCCGGCACACATCAGACACGGTTCAATCGTCACGTACAGCGTGCTTCCGATTAGCCGATAATTTTTAACACCCTCGGCGGCCGCTCTCATGGCTACGATTTCTGCGTGGGCCGTGGGGTCATGGGTATGGATCGGCTGATTGAACCCCTCACCAATCACTTGCCCATCCGCCACCACTACCGCACCCACCGGGACTTCGCCACAACGGTGGGCCTTTTTCGCCTGGTCCAGCGCGAGGTGCATCCATTTCGCATCGTCTACGCTCACGAGATACGCATCAATGGTCAGGCGGAAAGCCGTTCTTCGCGGTGTATGGACAGAGCCTGCTGGGCGGGGCGATCAGAAAAACTAAAGAGCACGCAACCGGTGTCGCTTCGAAAACGCGTCAGATGCCAGGAAGGAATCACAAAATGATCGCGTGGATTGAAATTAATGTCCGTGGCCTCCTCTTCCTCACGCATTTTGACTTCTTTCTGACCCGATCCCTCGACCACGCTGAAGACAGAGCCGTCCGTCTGACGCCATATCTGACCCTCGAAGCCGGCGGGCAGGCGCTGCAGGAAAGTACCCATCGTGGGCATCGGCCACCCGCCTGTCGCGGGATTGATGTAGCGAAGCTTAAAGCCATCCCAAAGATCCACTGGCTCGTGTCGCTCGAGATAATCCAGCGATTCTCGGCTACGTGAATACGGGTAACTGAATATCGGGGAGGCACTGCCGTCGCGCAACGTCTCCCGAAGCGGCGCGAGATTATGCCCCCATCTGGCCTCTGACCTACCTTCAGCATGGATCACAACTTGACGCGATACGTCTCCATTCTCTGCAAACCCGGCTTCAAAGAACTGGAGCATCGGGATATCCAGCCCGTCCAGCCAGACCACAGGCTCAGCCGCATCACTGCCATGATCATGCCAACCCCAGTTCGGCGTGATGATGAAATCGCCTTCTGACATCGTCGCGCGCTCCCCCTCTACGTCTGTATACGCCCCCCCGCATTCCACCACGAAACGTAATGCATTTTGTGTATGCCGATGACTGGGGGCAATCTCGCCGGGCAGGATCAGTTGAAGACCCGCGTAA
>JAYNKS010000114.1:0-5363 GCA_038111345.1 Gammaproteobacteria bacterium
CACCTCTACCCGAAGGCGTTCGGCTAGCGGCGAGGATTTGGATAAAGCTTGATTCGACACAGGCGGCAAGGTTTTGCTTTTTGGGCGTGGATGCGTGCGACTGAAGGCGCAGTACTGAGGATACAATTACCCGTTTCTCATTTCCTCTTTACTAGCTCATGAGCGGTCGGCACTTCCTTCAGATCCCCGGACCTACAAACGTTCCGGACCGGATTTTACGCGCAATTGATGCGCCCACGATGGATCATCGGGGTCCGGGCTTCGCCACGCTGTCGCGCCACATTCTGGAGCACTTGCCGCAAATATTTAAAACCTCTCAGCCGGTCGTTATCTACCCCGCCTCGGGCACCGGTGCCTGGGAAGCCGCGCTCGTCAACTGCCTGTCTGCAAACGACCGCATATTGATGTGCGAAACGGGGCAGTTCGCCAGCCTATGGTTCAAACTTGCTGAGAAATTGGGACTTAACCCCGAATTGATTTCCACAGACTGGCGCCACGGAACGGACGCCAGCGCGATTGAGGCCCGTTTGATGGATGATACCGCGCATGAAATTAAGGCAGTGTGCGTCGTCCATAATGAAACCTCTACCGGCGTAACCTCCCATATCAAGGCGGTTCGCGAAGCCATCGATCGAGCCGGGCACCCGGCTCTGCTGATGGTCGACACCATCTCCTCGCTTGCCTCGATCGATTATCGCCACGACGAATGGGGCGTCGATGTGACGGTCGCCGGCTCGCAGAAGGGATTGATGCTTCCACCTGGATTGAGCTTTAACGCAATCAGTGCGAAAGCGCTAGCCGCCGCAAAGCGCGCGAGCCTGCCGAAGGCGTACTGGGGCTGGGACGATATCCTGAACGCTAACACCGCGGGGCACTTCCCATACACCCCTTCCACTAATTTGTTATACGGTCTTAAGGTCGCTTTGGATATGCTCTTAGAGGAAGGCCTTGAGAACGTGTTCATCCGCCATGCCAGACACGCCGAGGCCACTCGAGAGGCGGTGCGTCACTGGGGGCTTGAGATTCTTTGTCTTGATGCCTCTGAATACAGTAATTCGCTAACCGCGGTCCTGATGCCGGAAGGCCATGACGCTGATCAATTCAGAAAGACCGTTCTTGATCATTTCGATATGTCTCTGGGGAACGGTCTCGGGCGACTCGCCGGCAAGGTGTTTCGGATCGGACACTTGGGTGACTTTAATGACCTGATGCTCGCCGGCACGCTCAGCGGCGTGGAGATGGGCCTCAAATTAGCCGGGGTTCCGCATCGGACCGGTGGTGTGCAGGCCGCTCTCGACGCGTTGTCATCAAGCGTGACGGCTCGCTGAACCTCATCGCCCGATTCTGTCGGCGCCCCCGGACAGGCGGATAGACAGTTGATGAAGCACTATTGCATTAAAGCAACGTCGCCGCGACAGACGCCCAACGGCTCGACCGCAAACGTTCTCATACATGTGCCGCGTACCGGTGGCACATACTTTAATAACTGCCTGCGTGCTAACCGGGTGACCACGCACGACCATGTCGAGCGCTTCCTCACCTCCGCGGGCGAGCCTGTAACTCCCGCATTAAGCGCCGGAGGGATCGGCAACCGTGCCTGGGTTTCAGGTCATTTGCGTTTGTCGACCCTCGCCGCCGCATTTCCGCCAGCGAAGGGTCACCGGTATTTTGTCCTGCTGCGAAATCCCGTTCGGCAGCTGATCTCCCAGGTGAATTGGCAAGCGCAATCGTTGCTCGGAAACTGTCTTTCGCTGGCGCGGATGCCCAATTATCCTTTTCGGCTCCTCGTTCGAGTCTGCCAAGAGGGTTCGGTTCAGCCGGACCACCTGCCCACCCTGCTCAACCGATACTTTGGCTACTTTCTTAATAATCAATCGCGATCTCTATCGTTGCTCACCGGGGGACGGCAGGCGACGACAGACCTCAACGCCTTTTCCGCTCGCGCCTTTGACGCGCTGAGCGCACTGGATGGTTTTTCCGTGGAATCAGGGCTCGATGCCTTTATCGACGCGCTTTTGCAATTTGAGAAGGGGGTTGGTTATCAGCGGGTATTGCTGCCTGAATCGGCGAGAAACGCCGCCGCCCCTTTTCTTGATCCGCACCTCACCGAGGAATTTTCGTTTTTCCAAAAAATGATCGAGTTGCAACTCCCCGATTTTGTTTTGTATCTCAATGCCAGACATCTTCTCGACGGCGGCACATCCGCGCTCCATTGGCCTGATAAAAATGCGCTGCTGGATATTTGCATATCGTTATCCAAACGCGAGGCGCCATCGGCCTCTGACACCTCCGCCAAGACTCGCCAACGCGTCGCTGCAAAAGTTGCCCGTCTGATAACGCTTGGTCACACCCTTCATCCCAGACGGTATCGGCCTTTTGTATCTGCGATGGCGTGTCTCGGGCGCCTGATGCCCCGGCCGCTTCGACAGTTCATCATCGGCCGTCGATCGGTGTTTCGAAAACTGAGCGCGCTTCACGCGCTCGCTTCCCTACCCGGAGCTTGAGCCCTTTTCAGTCAGACGTTCGGCCAGCGCGCCGATAAGCGGCGCCGCCAAAACCGGGAACACGCCAAGCCAGACAAGCGCCCACAGCGCATACCCTTCGTAAGGCTGCCGGATTTCATCAATCAGGTTGTAGATCAGCAGAAATCCCAAAAATCCGGGAATGAGGAATTTCAGGGTGATATTCCAATAGCGACCGAATTGCCAATCCGATACCTGATTGACGAACACTCTAAGGGCATCAGATTTCAGCAGCCAGCCAATGGCGATGGCCTCCAGAAGACCCACCGATACCATGCCGTAATTGACAAGGAAATGATCGGCAATATCGAGATAATAAAGTCCCGCGCCAGAGGTAAAAAGCAGGCTTAACACGATACAGGGAGTCGCGATGATGAGCGTAATTTTCTTTACGGACAGATTCGGATAGCGATCTTTGAATGCCGTCGCGAAGGCTTCAAAAATAGAAAACGCGCTATCAATCCCGAGCGTCAGTAACATAATGAAAAAGACGACCGCAATGAGTTCATTCCATGCGGGCATAAGCGTTATCGCCATCGGGAAGGTCACAAAGGCGAGAGAGGGTCCGCCCTGCACCACCTCGGATATCGCGATACCCTGCTCCAGCGCCATGTACCCGAGCGTGCCAAACACCACGACCCCCGACATGATGCTCACGCTGAAATTTCCCACCGCCACCCAGACAATGCTCTTCGTGATTTCCGAGCCACGCTCTTTAAAGCTTCCGTAGGCAATCATCAGGCCGCCGGCGAGCGACAGACTGAAAAACACCTGAGAGAACGCGGCCATCCAAAGTTTTGGATTCAAAAGCGCTGACCACTGGGGAATAAAGAAAAGACGCAAGCCATCTGCGGCGCCTTCCAAAGAAACCGCCCGTACAATCAGCATGGCCAAGATCACAAATGGCAAGGTCGCGGTCCAGAGAATGACTTTGCTGACGCTCTCCACGCCTTTCCAGACGCTGAAATATAAGAAAGTCCAGATCGCCGCCATTCCCGCCAGCACCGGCCAAGAGACACCCCCTAACGCATCAGGCCCACTGGAAAGATTGAGAATTCGATCGAAGAAGAATCCGCTAGGGTCATCACCCCAGGCCACAGTAAACGAGGAACCAAGATAGGCGACGCCCCAAGCGAGCACCGCCATGTAATACGCCAACACAAAAAATCCGATGGTGACGGTGAACCAGCCAAGGTATTTAAGGCCGCTCTTCATCTGCTTCCATGCGTCTGGCGCGGCCTTTTGCTGCATCTGACCCAAGCCTACTTCTGCCGCCAGCAAAGGAATGCCAATAAGAAGATTAGCGACAATTACCGCCAATACAAACGCCGCTCCGCCGTATTCATACGCCAGGTAGGGAAACCGCCACAAGTTACCAATCCCAGCGGCCGATCCCACAGCCGCCAGGATAAACACGAAACGGTTGGGCCACTGACCTCGATTCATCTTTTATTCTCGTTGCCCGTATTCATTTTTAGGCATGCTCTGTGTTGCCACCGGTTTTAATTCAACCGCACGCCGCGGAGTCGTAATGCGTTCACAATGACCGAAACAGAACTCAAACTCATCGCGGCCGCGGCCAACATGGGGTTCAGCAGCACACCGATAAATGGATAGAGCAATCCCGCCGCAATCGGAACGCCGAGGCCGTTATAAACAAATGCGAAAAAAAGATTCTGCTTGATGTTTCGCAGGGTCGCACGACTCAAATCAATAGCCACCGGTATGCCCGACAGTTCGCCATTAAGGAGTGTGACGCCGGCGCTCTCAATGGCAACGTCCGTACCGGTACCAATAGCGATACCGACGTCAGCCTGCGCGAGGGCCGGCGCGTCATTAATACCATCGCCCACCATCGCAACGGTTCTTCCTTTTGCCTGCAATGCTCTGACGGTTTCCGCCTTATCCTCGGGCATCAGTTCCGCGAATACCTCGTCAATGGCCAACTGCGCGGCCACTGCATCGGCCGTTTCCTTGCTGTCTCCGGTCAACATCAGCACTCGAATACCCGAGCCATGTAGCGCATCGATAACCCCGGGGGTACTTTCCTTGATGGGGTCAGTTACGCTGAGGAAACCGACAAGCGCCTGCTCGGTTGAGAGAAACATTACGGTATGGCCTTTACGACGCCGGTCGAGCACCTCACTACTGACCATCGAGGTATCGACTCCGATCTGATCCATCAACGCCTGATTGCCCAGCCCGATCCGTTGCCCAGACACCCTGCCCACGACCCCTTTTCCCGTGATGGATTCAAAATCCTGGACGTCATCGAGACTCACGTCAGCGTCGTTCGCGCCGGCCAGGATCGCCTTGGCAAGGGGATGCTCACTGCTCTTCTCAAGGCTTGCCGCCAAACCCAGCATCGCCCTGGAGTCATCGGACCCCAAAGCACATGCCTCAATCATTATGGGACGACCTTCGGTTAAGGTGCCTGTTTTGTCGACCACAAGAGTATCAACGCCATTCAGTCGTTCAAGCGATTGTGCGTCCTTAAACAAAATCCCGCGGGTCGCTGCGCGGCCCGTCCCGACCATGATTGACATAGGCGTCGCCAGACCAAGCGCGCAGGGGCAGGCGATAATGAGCACCGCCACTGCGACAACGATTGCATGAGCCATTTGAGGTTCGGGGCCAAAAAACGCCCAAACAAAAAACGCCACAATGGCTATCACCAACACGGCGGGGACAAAGTAACTGGCGGCCACATCTGCCGTCCGCTGAATAGGCGCGCGGCTCCGTTGCGCCTGGCTCACCATCTGGACGATCTGCGCCAGGACCGTCTGACTGCCGATCTGAGTGGCTTGAACCACCAGCGACCCGGTCCCGTTGATCGGTGCG
>JAYNKS010000114.1:5373-5814 GCA_038111345.1 Gammaproteobacteria bacterium
CACCACGCGAGCCCCTTCCTGCTTCTCCTGGGGTATCGGCTCGCCGGTTAGCATCGACTCGTCAACTGATGATCGGCCGGAGGTAATCACTCCATCCACGGGAATTTTCTCTCCTGGACGGACCCGCAGCAGTTCACCCACCATGACGTCTTCAAGCGGGATGTCCTCTTCCATCCCATCTGAGCGAATGACTCGAGCGGTTTTTGGCGAAAGGCCCAGTAGTTTCCTGATCGCAGAGCCAGTTTGCGCTCGCGCTCGCAATTCCAGTACCTGTCCAAGAAGTATCAGGGTTACGATGACCGCGCTTGCCTCAAAATACACGCCCACTGAGTTGTCATGTCCTCGGAAGGAAGCGGGAAACCAGTCAGGCCAGATAACCGCAACCACGCTATAGCTATAGGCCACGCTGACGCCGAGTCCAATCAGGGAATACATGTTCAG
>JAYNKS010000115.1:0-5783 GCA_038111345.1 Gammaproteobacteria bacterium
TGCGTCGAAATGTCTCGATGGCGTACGCATCGGTTGGAAACTCTCTAGCCGGCAGAATAGAAAGAAAAGAGGCGTCGCCGAGTGATTTTTGCGTGATGGGGTCAAAAAAGCGGATCTTTTCGAGCTCTGCCCCGAACAAGTCAAGTCGAAAAGGCTGCTCCGTTCCTGTTGGGAAAACATCGATGATCCCACCACGTACTGCAAAATCGCCAGGCGCGCTTACTTTCGATACCGGCAAATATCCGGAGTCAATGAGTCGGTCACGAAAACCGGAGGAGTCAATCTCCTGACCGGCCTTTAGAGTGAAACTGTTTGCGCGGATAAACGCGGTAGCGGGTAGGCGAAGCAGTAACTGCTCAACGGTGACGAGCAACACCGCACGGGGTTGACTGAGAGCGGCAAGCGCAGCTATTCGTTGGGATACGATCTCTGGATGAGGGGAAAAACGGTCGTAGGCGAGGGTTTCCCAGCCCGGGAAACAAACCACTTGATCACTCTTTTGCCCTAAAAAGAAGCGGATCTCGTCATCTAAAGCATGAAACTCGCGAGGTGACTCGGCTACGACAACTAAAAAGGGTCGTAATTCGCTCTCGGTTGCGATGTTTAATCCGAGCGCGGCTCCAGGGAGTCTTGGCCACCTTATCGATGAACCCTGTTTGGCAAATAGCGCGGCGGTCTCGGAGGAAGGCACTAATAAAACGAGCGAGAGAATAACGGTTTATTTTAACGTAAACTTGCGAATCTTCTCTGTCTTTTATCAGTGAGATAATGAGCGGGAATACACTCGCATGATGTTTCCAGAAATATGGGCGATCGTTCCTGCGGCCGGCCTCGGTCAGCGTTTCGGATCCAACATCCCCAAGCAGTACGCCACCATCCGAGACCGAGCAATCCTCTATCGGGCTATAGATCGGTTGGCCGGACTAAGTAGCGTTAAGACGATCTTGGTAGGGTTGCATTCGGACGATATCTGGTGGGATCACACCGAGTTGAGTAGTAGCTTAGCGGTCCAGACATTCCGCGGCGGCACGACCCGCATGGAGACTGTTTTCAATGGACTTAATCAGGTCGTGGAAAAGGCGCATCCGGACGCCTGGGTGCTCGTTCACGATGCCGCCCGACCGCTAGTTAAAGTAGAAGACATCAAGCGCTTACTTTTATTGGCCGGGACAGATGCCAATGGAGGGCTTCTTGCGTGCCGAAGTTCGGATACGCTGAAAACGGCTAATCAAGCGGGGCGGGTCGAGCGAACCGAGGATCGAAATACCCTATGGCAGGCATTAACGCCCCAGTTGTTTCCAGCCAGTACACTTTTAGAGGCAGTTGCTGCGGCTCTTCGAAGCGGCACACCATGCACCGATGAGGCTCAAGCAATGGAGAACTCGGGATTTCAACCAAGGCTAATCGAATCGGGCCGAGACAATTTAAAGATCACGATGCCGAGTGACCTCGTGCTGGCGGAGGCCTTGCTCGAGCTGCAGGAGTCTCAATGAGTATTCGTATTGGGCATGGCTTTGATGTTCACCGGCTCGTGAAGGGCCGCGCTTTGACGCTAGGCGGGATAGGAATTCCTTTCGATCTCGGGCTCGAAGGTCACAGCGATGCCGACGTCTTACTTCACGCTATCTGTGATGCGCTGCTCGGCGCCGCTGGTTTAGGCGACATCGGTCAGCATTTTCCAGATTCAGATCCCGCCCATCAAAATCGCAACAGTCGAGAGTTCCTAAGGCATGTGCATACGCTTATCAGCGAGCGGGGGTACGTCGTATCGAACATCGATAGCACGATTGTCGCCCAAGCCCCGCGCCTTTCTGGATACGTATCGTCTATGGAAGAGAACATTTCAGGAGATCTTGGTATCGCCCCTGAACAGGTCTGTGTCAAAGCAACTACAACGGAAGGCCTCGGCGCCATTGGTCGGGGGGAGGGTATCGCCGCCCACGCGGTGGCACTAATCAGCGTTCAGGATTCTGGATAAGCACATAGAATGCACCACTGCCGCCATCGCGGATCTGTGCCCAGCAGTAGGCCTGAACTTGAGGGAACTCGCGAAGGGCCCCCAATGTCGTGGTACGCAGGGGAGAAAAACCCCCCTCAGAATGAATACCTTTGCCCGTGATTACAAGTACGCAGCGTTCTTGGGCGAGAGAACAATCCTCTATGAACTGCCGTAACTGTCGTTTTGCCGCAGCAACGGTAAGCCCATGAAGATCAATGAGGGAGTCAGGACGTATGGACCCTTTTTTTAACTGCGAAAAACGCTTGAGCGGAAGGCGAAGGCGGCGAAACGCTTCGCCATCCTCCTCGACGGTGCCCGTATCAAGAGCAAGAGGCTGATTTCGCCTGATCGGGCGAAGCGGCGGCGAGGGGCTAGAGACTGTCCGCGGGCGCCGGATGGGTTGAACTTCTTTTACTGCCGCCCGAAAAAGGGCAGAGTCTTCGGGGGTTAATCCGTCACTCGATTTTTTCTTTCGCGACACGACAAAGAATTACTTGCCACTGTCCAGAAAACGTTTTGCGTCAAGCGCGGCCATGCATCCAGTCGCTGCCGAGGTGACTGCCTGTCGGTATACATGATCCATAACATCTCCTGCGGCGAAAACGCCTGGGACGCTTGTGGTCGTCGCGTTGCCATCAATCCCAGAAAGGACCTTGATGTATCCGCCATTGATGTTCAGCTGGTCTCTGAACAAATCCGTATTCGGCGTATGCCCAATCGCGATGAATACGCCGTGCACGTCGACGTTTTTGGATTCTTCACCCTGCGTGCCTTTAATACGAATACCTGTTACCCCTGTGTCATCCCCAAGAACCTCTTCGAGGGTGTGGTTCCACTCGATGCGGATATTGCCGTTGGCGCCAGTGCGGTCCATCAGTTGATCCTGCAAAATCGCTTCAGCCCGCAGCGAATCGCGTCGATGAACGAGGGTCACCTCTGAGCAGAGATTCGAGAGGTAGATGGCCTCTTCGACCGCCGTATTGCCCCCGCCAATGACGGCAACAGGCTTATCCTTGTAGAAAAAGCCGTCACAGGTCGCGCAAGCGGACACGCCCTTGCCTTTAAACGCCTCTTCCGAAGGCAGGCCGAGGTATTGAGCGGAGGCACCCGTAGCAATAATCAAGGCATCGCACGAGTAGGTGTTGGCGTCTCCGTGGAGAGTGAAAGGGCGTGTTCCCAGTTCTGCCTTGTGAATATGATCAAAAACCACCTCGGTTCCAAAGCGTTCAACATGAGTAAGCATACGGGCCATGAGATCAGGACCCATGAGTCCGTGCGGGTCGCCGGGCCAGTTGTCCACTTCGGTTGTCGTCATTAACTGACCGCCTTGTTCGATACCTGTGACAAGTACAGGCGAAAGATTAGCGCGGGAGGCATAAACGGCTGCGGTGTAGCCTGCGGGTCCGGAGCCCAAGATTAAAAGTCTGCAGTGGCGGGTCATGGCCATTCGTAAATTGCTGTGAGCGGGATGGGCTTATTGTCGCCGTTATCCCGTCGATAATCCAGAAAGCTCGCTTTGACTGGATGAGCTTTACCGGTGAAAACAGGCTCATCAGATATAATAGAACCTGTTCAAATTAGAGAATTTGAGAGTTCCGGTTTCTCTTGGCGCCCCCTAGAAATAAGAACATACGCGAGTCTGACGAGCGCGATATCTCCCCGAGGCTGGTTCGTCTGGGCCGTGAGGCGTTGGTCATCGGACTGGCTGCTCTGACCGGATACCTTCTGATCTGTCTTATCACTTACTCCCCACTAGACCCCGGGTGGACGTCTACCGGTGATGGAGCACCCACCCGAAATTTGGGAGGGCGATTCGGTGCTTGGTTTGCCGATCTTTTTCTGCATGCGTTCGGCTACCCGGCGTATCTGTTCCCGGCTATCTTCGGCCTGATCAGTGCCCGTACGTTGCGCAACAAGACGCGTCCAAGTAGCCATTATCTCCGGGCTGTCCACGGTGTGGGTCTGGCGCTCACAGTGATTGCCGCCTGCGGTCTTGGGTACGTTCATTTTGCTCAAGCGGCGGCGAAGGGGACTTTTTTGGGCGGCGGCTGGCTAGGTCTGGTCATTGGCGGTTGGCTGCTGGAGGTGTTCGGACCGGTAGGGGCGACGGTTATTCTTCTTGTGGGGCTCGTGGGAGGGTTGTCCTGGGCCCTGGACGTGTCCTGGTTCACGGCGATGGATCGTATCGGCGAAGCGGTTTTCAGACTGCTAGCTGCCTCCCGGGGAGTTTGTGTTGAATGGCTCGATAAGGTGAAGGGAGCACGGTCTCGCCGGCAGCGTCAGGAGACGGTCGCGGAGATTCGGCGGGTCAGAGAGCACAAAGAGCCCCCTAGAATCGAACCGAAAGTTGCGCCGGTTAAAGAGGGCATGCGCATCCAAAAAGAGAAGCAGGCCACTATCCCGCTTTTTGTGGATAGCAAGCCGACTTCGGGCGGTCTGCCGGCGCTTAAGTTGCTCGATCAGCCCGATGTGCAAATAGGCGGGTACAGCAAAGAAGCGCTTGAGATGATGTCGCGACTGGTTGAAAAGAAACTTCGGGACTTCAACGTGGATGTGACGGTGGTCTCGGTTCAGCCGGGTCCCGTCATCACGCGCTTCGAGATTGATCCAGCGGCGGGTGTCAAAGCCAGCACGATTGTTGGATTGGCAAGAGATCTTGCACGCGCACTATCCGTGGTCAGTGTCCGCGTTGTCGAGAATATTCCCGGAAAGACTTACATCGGTCTTGAGATTCCGAACGAAACGCGTGAGACAGTTTTCCTGCTGGAAGGGCTTGCCTCCGAGGTCTATGAATCGAGTAAGAGCCCGCTAACCCTGATCCTGGGTAAGGATATCGCGGGGGAACCCGTGGTTTCTGACCTATGTAAGATGCCGCACGTATTAATCGCGGGCACTACCGGTTCTGGTAAGTCGGTATGCGTCAATGCCGTAATCCTCAGCATTCTCTACAAATCCACGCCTGAGGATGTTCGAATGATTCTGGTGGATCCCAAGATGCTGGAACTCTCTGCATATGATGGGATCCCGCATCTCCTTACGCCAGTGGTGACAGACATGCAGAAGGCGGCAAACGCCCTGCGTTGGTGTATCGTGGAGATGGATCGCCGTTTCCGCGTGATGGCAGCCTTGGGCGTACGCAATATCGTGGGGTACAACAAGAAGGTGGAGGCCGCGATAGCGTCCGGCAAATCCCTTGACGACCCGTTGTTCTCTCCGCTGCCTGGTGACGAGTCCGAGGCGCCAAAACTCGGAAAGATTCCCTATGTCGTGGTTATTGTTGACGAGTTCGCTGACCTTCTGATGGTGGTAGGTAAGAAAATCGAAGAACTCATTACGCGCATTGCGCAACGAGCCCGCGCGGCAGGTATTCACCTCGTTCTCGCCACGCAGCGTCCGTCGGTTGATGTGGTAACGGGTCTCATAAAAGCGAACATTCCCACCCGAATTGCGTTCCAGGTCTCCTCGCGGGCAGATTCAAGAACGGTGCTGGATCAAATGGGCGCAGAGCAACTGCTAGGGCACGGCGACATGCTGTTTATGCCGCCGGGAACAGGTTTTCCCGTCAGGGTCCATGGCTCCTTTGTGTCGGATCAGGAGGTGCATAGGGTAGCGGAGGAACTGCGAAAAGGTGGAGAGCCTGAGTATTTGGAGGCGGTGATAGACAGCTCGGCCTTGGCGAGCGCTGTCCCCGGCGAAGAGAGCGATGAGGACTCGGTCGGCGAGGATGATCCCCTCTATGACAAGGCGCTGGCGTTCGTCATTGAGACCAGACGCGCATCAATTT
>JAYNKS010000116.1:0-5736 GCA_038111345.1 Gammaproteobacteria bacterium
GGAGGCCTCTGTTTTTTCGGCCGAGAAAGTCCGTCGCTCGAGAGAGCGCATTACCCGTCTTGGGTTTTTTGAAGATGTCCGCGTCGATCTGTCGCCTGTTGCCGGCGCTACAGATCAAATTGATCTCTCAGTTGTTGTGAAAGAGCGACCCACCGGCAATTTTATGTTTGGCGCTGGTTACGCGGACTCCGACGGAATATTTCTGGCGGCGCAGGTAAAGCGCGGTAATCTGTTTGGCACTGGAAGAGAAATCAATTTTGATGCGGAGGTATCGAAAATTGACCAAATTTTCGACATCGAGTACCGAAATCCCTATCTCACGGCCGAGGGTGTCAGTCGGGCCTTTTTTGTTAATCGGCAGAAGACAGATACCGCGTCGGCCTAGTCGGCGGATTACCTTTCAGAGACAATGGGCGGGGGGCTTCGCTACAGCATACCCATGTCGGAATACAACGCCTGGACGCTAAGCGGAGCCCTTGAAGAAGCGAAATTAAAGGAAACTGTGAATACCCCGCCCGAATATCAATCGTTTATCGATCGGTACCCAAAAAACCTCGATCTCAATCTCTCCACCTCTTTTTCAAAAGATACCCGGGATAGCATATTTTTCCCGCAGAAAGGCTCCTTCCGGAGCGTCTCGGCCGAGATGACCGTGCCGGGTAGTGATCTGGAGTATTACAAACTCTACGCCAGAGGTAGTTTCTTCCTCAATCTTGTGGGTGAACTGATGCTTAATGTTCGGGGAGATGTCGGGTATGGGGCGGGATACAGTGGGCTTTCCGACTTACCGTTTTACAAAAATTACTATGCCGGTGGCGCCTCTAGCGTGAGGGGCTTTGAATCCCGATCGCTTGGCCCTAGAAGCTCCGGATCAGATAAGTCGCCTCTCGGTGGGTCACTGCGAACCGTCGCCAATGCCGAGATGTTTTTCCCGGTACCGGGTTTTGATGACGGACGCGATAAACGACTCAGCCTCTTTTTTGACAGCGGGCAGGTGTTTGCCGCTACATCGGATTTTGATTTCGGACAGATCCGCATGAGCGTCGGTGGTGGATTTCACTGGTTCTCGCCCGTTGGCCCCATTTCGTTGACTTACGCGCTTCCATTAAATGACGAACCGGGCGACGACGTGAAAAAGTTTCAGTTCACGCTCGGAAGCCTGCTACGCTAATTAACCCTACTCGTTTGCCATGACCAAAATATTAAAAGCGGTGACCCTTAAATTGATCTCTTTTCTTCGCGTGGTGAGCGTCACGAGTCTGTTCCTGGCCTCCTCATGGGCCGTTGCGCAGGAAACGACGCGCATTGGATTTGTCGATCCGGTGCGGCTCATTGAGCAGGCGCCCCAGGGTGCGCAGGCCCTGAAGAAGCTGGAAGAAGAGTTTCGCTCGCGAGACGACGAGTTGAAGGACTTACACAACCGTATTCAGGAAATGGAAGCGGATCTGGAGAAAAATATCCTGGTGATGGATGCCACCACGGCCCAAACGCGGCAGCGGGATATTGAGAACCAGAAGCGGCGCTTGGCACGCTCTCAGCAGGAAACTCGGGAAGATTACAATCTAAGACGGAACGAGGAGTTAGCAAGGTTACAGACCTTGGTTCGCGAGGTCATCGTTGATCTGGCTCGAGATCAAAATTTCGACCTTGTGATCGAGCAGGCGGTCTACGTAAGCGATGCGGTTGATATCACCGAGCAGGTGCTTGAGCGCCTGGCGCGGCTGCCCCAATAGTCCAATGCCTCGCGCGTGCAAGCAATGGGTTGAGGACAGTCGATTCTCCGAAGAGCGCAGGAGCAGGGATAGAGCGTGGCCGACGATATAGACATCCACCGCATTCGGGAAATTTTGCCTCATCGGTACCCCTTTTTGCTGATTGATCGGGTCGTTTCGCACACGCCGGGGGAATCACTGATCGCATTGAAAAACGTAACGGTAAACGAGCCGTTCTTCGAAGGGCACTTTCCCTATCGTCCTGTGTTCCCGGGTGTGCTGATGCTCGAGAGTATTGCGCAGGCGTCAGCGATTCTAGTGAGCCTCATCATCGACGCAAAAGCGAGTCAGAAAAACGTCTACCTTTTTGCCGGCGTCGACAAAGCTCGATTTAAATCTCCCGTTGAGCCGGGGGATCAGATGGTGATCACAGTTCGTCTAGAGGCGCAACGGCGAGCGCTGTGGCGTTGCGCGGGTCAAATTGAGGTGAATGACCGAATCGTCTGCTCCTCCGATGTACTCTTCACTCATAGGCCCATCGAGTGATAGACCCGAGCGCGCTGGTCCATCCCGAAGCCACTATTCAAAGCGACGTATCGATCGGACCGTTCTCCATCGTCGAAGCGGATGTCGTTATTGGCTCGGGAACCAAAATTGACTCGCACGTGGTTGTGAGATCGGGGACGCATATCGGAAGAGATAATCATATCTACTCATTTGCGTCGATCGGCGACGATCCCCAGTTCGCAGGCTACAACGGCGAGAAAACGACCTTGCACATCGGCGATAACAATATTGTGCGGGAGTATGTGACTCTAAATCGCGGCTCGACCTCACCCCGAGGTTCCGGCGTAACCCGAATCGGTAGCCATAATTTCATCATGGCCTACAGCCATGTCGCGCATGACAGCACCCTCGGTGATCACATTATCTTTGCCAATGGCGCTAGTCTCGCTGGGCATGTAGAGGTGGGGGATTACGCCATTCTTGGGGGATTCAGTCTCGTTCATCAGTTCTGCCGGGTTGGCGCGCACGCACTTACGGGTATCGGAACGGTCTGTCTGAAGGACGTGCCGCCCTATACGATAGTTGCGGGGAACCCAGCAAAGACGTTTGGCTTAAACGTGCGGGGTTTGCGGCGCCGTCATTTTGACGAACACACGATCATGGCCCTAAAAAGAACGTATCGGCGCGCCTTTCGCAATATTGGTGAGGGCGGATATGACGGGAAGAACGATCAATCAGATGACGTTGGTCGCGACAAGATTGAAAACAACTTACACTGTGAAGCGCTTCTTCAATTTATTCAGACGTCGGAGCGGGGTGTTATCCGCTAGGGCTCTGGCTTGATCTCGCGTTTGCGTTTGGCTGTCGTGGCCGCGGAGCCCTCCGGGGATCGACTGGGGGCGGGTGTCCTGACGGCGTTGCGGCAAATCTATCAGGACGTTGACGTTCAGGGAATAGGCGGTCCCGAGATGACCCGTCTTGGATTAAACAGCCTTTGTGACATCCATGACTTATCGGTCATGGGTGTCGAAGATCTTTTTCGTAAACTTCCCCGAGCCTTGGCTGTTCGGCGACGGCTCCTGGCGGACTTGCTTGCCGATCCGCCGGATATTTTTCTGGGTATCGATTCTCCAGACTTTAATCTGTCCCTCGAGAAGCGATTACGTCAGGCAAAGATACCCACAGCCCACCTTGTAAGTCCTACCGTCTGGGCTTGGCGCAGTTACCGGTTAAGGAAGATCCGAAACGCCGTCGATCAGATGCTTGTGTTGTTTCCATTTGAGGAAACATTTTATCGAGACCGAAACGTCCCCGCGGTCTGCGTAGGCCACCCGGCGGCCCGGGAGATCGCGGGTCTGGAATGGGGTGCTGCACGACGAGCACTTCATATCGACCCTGATGCGACTATCGTTGCCGTTCTGCCGGGCAGTCGTGAATCTGAGGTAAAACGACTCGGCTCCATATTTATTGAAACCATTAAGCGTGTCTCAGAGCGGCGTCCAGATGCGCGTTTTATCGTTCCTCTGGCGAGCGAGCGGATGCGCGACGTGTTGACGGAAACCGTTCCTCTGGAGCCTGTAAAGCACAAGGTCACGCTGCTGGACGGTCGGGCCAGAGAGGTATTGGCGGCGAGCGATGTGGCCTTGCTAGCGTCAGGGACGGCAGCCCTGGAGGCAGCGCTGGCGGGAACCCCGATGGTGGTGGCGTATCGAGTGTCTTGGTCTTCGTATGGTTTGGCACGATTGCTCGCCAAGACGAACAAGGTCTCGATGCCAAACCATCTGCTTCCTGAGCCAATCATTCCCGAGTTTTTGCAAACCCGCGCGACACCTTCAGCGATTGCTATGGCTTTGCTCGATCTGCTGACGGATCACAATAAATCTCAGGCAATTTCGTCCTCACTGAGGGCGATCCGAGACACGTTGGACCTTGATACTAATCGGCTGGTTGCCGAGGCTATCGCGGAGCTTAGTCGCGCATCTCGCAAACCATGAGGGAGCGCGTGTCCAGGCCCCTCGTCGCGGGGGTAGATGAGGTCGGTCGGGGTCCGCTGGCGGGTCCCGTCGTAGCGGCAGCGGTGATTTTAGACCCCTTGGCAGATCTGTCCGACATCATGATCGATGATTCGAAGCGCCTGAGTGCAAAAAAGCGTGCTAGAGCGGAGGCGGTTTTGCGGCGGCGGGCGCTCGCTTGGGCCATTGGCATCGCCGAAGTGGTCGAGATCGATACGCTGAATATCCATCACGCCGCCTTACTGGCCATGCGTAGAGCGATTCTGGGTCTAACGGTTCGACCCACGCGCGTGCTGGTGGACGGCAAGCATCTGCCAAGCTGTGATGTCCCAGCGACCGCTATCGTAGGGGGCGATCATATCGAGATGCCTATCTCGGCAGCCTCTATCATTGCCAAGGAGTACCGGGATCGATATATGTCCCGCCTTGATCGGGAATTCCCAGGTTATGCATTCGCCCGAAACAAAGGGTATCCTACGAAAGAACACATTCTGGCCGTATCGACTCTGGGAGTATGCGCCGTGCATCGACGAACGTTCGCTCCAGTCGCTGAGATATTGCGCCAGAGCGCCTAGTCGATCCCACGCAAGTCATGTCTGAATCCGGCTTTGTTCATCTTAACGTGCACACGGAGTATTCCCTGAGCGAAGGGATTGTGCGGATCAAGGAGTTGGGTGTTCGTGTCGCGGAGGGCGGCATGCCGGCCGTGGCGATGACAGATCTTGGGAATCTGTATGCGGCGGTAAAGTTTTACCGGTCTTGCCTCGAGGCTGGCGTAAAGCCCATCTTCGGAGTTGAACTGGACGCCCAACTCAATGGGGAAGCCTCGCATGGCAGCGTGACCCTGTTGTGCCGCAATAACCTTGGGTTCCGGCGATTGAGCGCGTTGCTCACCGACTTGTACACCTCGCCTCGTGCAGACAACAAACTGCTTGTCGGTCAGCCCCAATTGGCGGACCTGGGCGAGTCGGTTATTGCGATCGCTGGCGCCCAAAGCGAAGTGGGCAGGCTTCTCGCCGCGGGTCATCGTCCAGAGGCCGTAGAGGCGGTCCGCCAGGGACTACAACTTTTTCCGGACGGATTTTTTCTGGAACTCTCCCGAATTGGCCGGGGGGAGGAGTCTGCGTACGAGCAGAATGTGCTCGACGTTGCGCGTGAAACGGGCGCTCCGCTGGTGGCTACAAACGCGGTGCGCTTCCTGACACCCGAAGATTTCGAAGCCCACGAGATACGTACCTGTATTCATCAGGGCCGCATTCTGGATGATCCTCGACGGCCCCGGCTGTTCACCGCTCAGCAATATCTCCGCTCGGCGAGGGAGATGAACGAACTCTTCACGGATCTGCCCAGTGCATTGACGAACTCGGTAGAGATCGCCAAGCGCTGCAATGTTTTTTTGGATTTTGAAACGACGCATATGCCTCGATTCCCTCTGTCGGATGAAGACACGGCGGATACGGAACTGGCCAACTTGTCGCAAGAGGGGCTCACCACGTACCTAAAAC
>JAYNKS010000117.1:0-2507 GCA_038111345.1 Gammaproteobacteria bacterium
CCACCTTGCTCTTCACTAATGCAGGAATGGTGCAGTTCAAAGATGTGTTTTTGGGCCAGGACAGGCGCTCTTACAACCGGGCGGTGACTGCGCAGCGCTGCGTGCGCGCCGGCGGCAAGCATAACGATCTTGATAACGTGGGCTATACGGCTCGACATCACACGTTTTTTGAGATGCTGGGCAACTTCAGCTTCGGCGACTATTTCAAGCGCGAGGCGATTCAGCATGCCTGGACCCTGCTCACTGATGGTTATGGTCTCGCGCCAGAGAAGCTTTGGGTGACAGTCTTTGAAGAAGACGACGAGGCGGCCGATATCTGGCTGGGTGAGATGGGCGTACCAAAAGAGCGTTTTGCACGAATTGGCGCCAGCGATAACTTCTGGGCAATGGGGGATACCGGACCTTGCGGTCCGTGCAGTGAGATCTTCTACGATCACGGCCCTGAGGTAGCGGGTGGACCGCCGGGAACGCCCGACGCAGACGGCGATCGATATATCGAGATCTGGAATCTCGTCTTCATGCAGTTCAATCGGGACGCAAGCGGCACGGACACGCCCTTGCCTCGCCCTTCAGTGGATACCGGCATGGGGCTGGAGCGGCTCGCTGCTGTTCTTCAGGGGGTGCACAGTAACTATGAGATCGATCTTTTCGCGTCTTTGATTCGCTCTGCTGGAGAAGTCACGGGCTGCACGGATCTGACGAGCACATCGCTTCGCGTGATTGCGGATCATATTCGCGCTAGCGCTTTTTTGATCACCGACGGTGTTGTCCCCTCGAACGAAGGAAGGGGCTATGTGCTGCGACGAATCATCAGAAGGGCAATTCGCCATGGCTATCAGGCCGGAGCGAGCGCACCATTCATGCATAAGCTGGTGACGCCGCTGGTCGATGAGATGGGCGAAGCCAGTCCGGAACTCGCGGTGGCTCAGGATCGCGTGCGGGAAACGCTTGCGCTTGAGGGGGAACGTTTTGCGCAGACCTTGGGTCAGGGTATGCGGATCCTCGAGCAGGAGCTAGACGATCTGGCTGGCACAGTCATCCCGGGCGATTTGACCTTCCGGCTTTATGACACCTTCGGCTTTCCCGCTGACCTGACGGCTGACTACGCTCGCGAACGGGGACTGTCGGTGGATATGGAAGGGTTTGAGCAGGCTATGGATGGCCAGCGCGAGCGTGCGCGGGCCGCCAGTCAGTTTCAGATGGATGGCGTAGCCAGCGTCAGCGTTGAAGAAAGAACCGGCTTCACCGGCTACCAGCGGCTTCAGGATTCGGCCATGGTGTTGTCACTGGTTCATGCAGAGCAGGAGACCGACAGGCTCGAAGAAGGTGCTGAGGGCCTCGTGATTCTGGACAACACGCCGTTTTATGCGGAGAGCGGCGGCCAGGTGGGAGATCGGGGAACATTGAGCTGGCCGGGTGGTGAGTTTGCTGTTAGCGATGTTCACTATCTGGCGCATAAGGTGATAGCCCACGCAGGCCGTGTGGTTAGCGGTGAATTAAAAACGGGAACGTCGGTGGACTGTGCGGTGAATCCCGAGTCGCGTGCGTCAACGGCCGCCAATCATTCCGCCACGCATCTTTTACATTCGGCGCTACGCCAGGTGCTCGGCACTCATGTACAGCAAAAGGGCTCGCTCGTGAACGCCGAGCGCTTGCGCTTTGACTTCTCGCATGGGGAAGCGGTGTCGGCCGAGGATATTGATCGCGTTGAGCGGATAGTAAATGAGCAGATTCGCTCGAACAGCGAGGTGAATACTCGGGAGATGAACATTGATGACGCGCGGGCTGAGGGAGCCGCAGCGTTGTTTGGTGAGCGTTACGAAGACAGCGTTCGCGTCGTGGGGATGGGAGATTTTTCTCTTGAACTTTGCGGCGGGACTCACGTGCGTCGCACCGGTGATATTGGCACCTTTCGGGTGGTGGCCGAGAGCGGGATCGCCGCTGGGGTTCGCCGGCTGGAGGCCCTAACGGGCGAATCCGCACGGGCATTTGGTGTCAGCGAGAGTGCGGCGCTCTCGAGGATCTCCGCCTTGCTTAAAACCGGGCGCTCCGATGTCGAGGAGCGTGCCGCGGCCCTATCCGGTAAGGTGCGCGAGCTTGAGCGAAAGATTGAGCAACTACAGGGTCAGGTCGCCGCAGGCGGTTCTGGATCAAGCCCAGAACATGAAGCTAGCGAGGTTAATGGCGTAAAGGTTCTGGTCAAACGCTTCGATGATGTCGACATCAAAGGATTAAGAGCGATGCTTGATCGGCTTCGCGATCGTCTCGGATCGGGGATCGTTGTGCTGGGTGGCTCAAAGGAAGATAAGGCTTCTATTCTCGTTAGTGTCAGCAAAGATCTCGTGGACCGTTTCAACGCCGGCGAACTGGTCGGTGAGCTGGCCAAGCGAGTAGGCGGCAAAGGCGGCGGTCGCGCCGATTCGGCCCAGGGAGGCGGGCCTGATGTTGCCGCTCTCGACGATGCACTTTCGCAGACGCAAATCTGGATTGCCTTACGTTAGTTGGGC
>JAYNKS010000117.1:2517-4101 GCA_038111345.1 Gammaproteobacteria bacterium
GTTTACTCCTGCTAGCAAACAGGGTCTAATGCGCGACCCCTGCACGTTTTAGTGATCTCATGGTTTTAGTAGTCGAAAAATACGGTGGCACGTCGGTCGGGTCGGTCGAAAGGATCAACGCGGTTGCTGAGCGGGTTGCGGCCAGTCATCAAAAAGGCGAACGTCTGGTGGTCGTCCTTTCAGCGATGTCCGGAGAGACAAATAGACTGATTGCGCTGGCCAATGAGATCGATCCGCAGGCAAGTTCCCGCGAGATGGACGTGCTGGTTTCCACCGGCGAACAGGTTACCATTGCCCTACTGGCCATGGCGCTTCAGAAACGGGGTATCGAGGCGCGCTCTTACACCGGGGGCCAGGTTCAGATTCTGACCGATAGCGTCCACAGCAAGGCTCGAATTCTTGATATCGATGCCGCCAGGGTGAGAAAAGATCTGGAGCAGGGCCAGGTGGTGGTCGTGGCGGGCTTTCAGGGAGTAGACAAGGACGGCAACATTACGACCCTGGGTCGTGGCGGCTCCGACACGACTGCGGTGGCGATGGCTGCGGCGCTACAGGCCGAAGAATGCAGAATTTTTACGGATGTCGACGGGGTCTACACCACCGATCCGAGGATTGTTCCGGAGGCGCGCCGGCTGGATCGGATTACCGTGGAAGAAATGCTGGAACTGGCGAGTCAGGGCGCTAAAGTACTTCAGACTCGCTCCGTCGAATTTGCCGGTAAATACCGGGTCCCTCTACGGGTATTGTCGTCGTTTGAGGACGGGCCGGGGACGTTGATTACTCATGAGGTAAGCGATATGGAACAACCCTTAATTTCAGGCATCGCCTATAACCGTGATGAAGCCAAGCTAACCATTCGTGGGGTTCCTGATCAGCCGGGCGTGGCCTCTCAGATTTTTGGACCGTTGTCTGATGCCCATCTCAATATCGACATGATCATTCAGAACGTGGCCCAAGACGGTACGACAGACCTGACCTTTACGGTTAATCGGGGGGAATACCCTCAAGCTAAAAAATTGTTGGGCGAGATTGCAGACCAATTAAATGCGCGCGAGGTCGTTGGTGACGATACGCTGGCGAAGATTGCCATTGTGGGCGTAGGCATGCGGTCTCATTCCGGGGTTGCGGCCAAAATGTTCTCCACGTTGGCGGCAGAAGGCATAAATATCGAACTGATTTCTACATCGGAGATCAAAATCTCGATCGGTGTCAACGACAAGTATCTCGAGCTCGCCGTCAGAGCACTGCATAAAGCCTTTGATCTTCAGGAAAAGGCTACTGAGGAAAGGCTCGAAGGTGCCAAAGACGATTAGAAAATTCCGTTTTATGCTGGTGTAGAATCAAACGGAATCAAGGGGCATTAAATACACCGCTGTTGGGAAGGGCGGCTGTACAAGGACGTACCGGAGTAACAAGGCTGTGCTGATTTTAACCAGGCGCGTCGGTGAAACGCTGAGTATCGGCGATAACATTGAAGTCACCGTACTCGGGGTCCGGGGCGGCCAGGTAAGAATCGGCGTCAAAGCGCCACGGGATGTGGCGGTACACCGGGAAGAAATTATTAACCGGGCAGAGAAAACACCC
>JAYNKS010000117.1:4213-5712 GCA_038111345.1 Gammaproteobacteria bacterium
AGTGCATGGCTACGAACCATGAGGTCGGGAGTTCGAATCTCTCCGGGCGCGCCACTATCCAAATCCTATCCTTTGGTGCCGTTTAAACCGCGCCTGGACCGCTGCCGTAAATTTTGTATCTCATGAATCCGGCTCCTACGCTCCAGCAAATTAACGCCGCCCGAAAGGCCCTTCAGGGCCGAATCGTTCTCACGCCCACTGTCAGCTTGAATTCTGATCGGATTACGCCCTATCTGCCGGAGCGCTCGGGCGTGCATATGAAGCTGGAACTGCTCCAGCAGGCGGGGTCTTTCAAGGCGCGCGGTGTTTTGCTTGCTATTGATTCGCTCAGCCCAGCACAGCGGAACGCGGGCATTACCGGAGTCTCGGCCGGTAATCACGCTTTGGCGCTTTCCTGGGGCGCGAAAATAGCAAATCTCTCTGCAAAAGTAGTGATGCCGAAAACCGCCGACCCTAGCCGGATCGCGGGCTGTCGCGCTCTTGGTGCGGATGTGATTCTCACGGACCACGTGGCTGAATCGTTCGACACGATGGAGCGATTGGTGCGAGAAGAGGGGCGAACGATGCTCCATCCCTTTGAAAGCCCCTTCATGACCTTAGGGGCCGCGACCTGCGGCCTTGAGTTTATCGAAAGTCGGCCCGAGCTTGATGTGGTTCTCGTTCCCGTCGGTGGCGGCGGATTCATATCCGGGATGTCTACGGCAATCAAATTGGCCCGTCCGCAATGCGAGGTCATCGGCATTGAGCCTTTCGGTGCAGACAGTATGTGGCGCAGTTTTGAATCGGGCCGCACCGTGACATTGGATCAGGTGACGACGATTGCGGATTCTTTGGGCGCGCCGATGACGCTTCCGAACAGTCTTGCGATCACACGCGGCAACGTGAGCGAAATCGTACGCGTTCGTGACGACGAGATGCAAAAAGTGATGAGGATTCTGTTTGACGCGCTGAAGGTTGTCGCGGAGCCTGCCTGCGCCATTACCACGGCAGCGGCGATGGGTCCGCTAAAGGATAGATTGAAAGGAAAACAAGTGGGTGTCGTTGCCTGCGGGTCGAACATCAGCCTCGCGAAATTCCAAGGCCTTATCGATCTTGCTCCCGACGGGTCTTAGCTGTAGCCCGATCAAAATGAGAGAGGCGCTACTTTTTTGACCATCCGGTCGAAAGGGATCGAGCGATGGTTCTAGTTACGACCGTCAGAAATATCGTGAGCCCGGCTACACCGGCTACTAGAAGCGGTAGCGCGGTTCCAGACCTCTCCATCACTGCGATACCATTAATCCCGCAAATCTCTATTGGATCTCCGAGGCTGTTTAACGCCTGAGAGATGATCGTCACGCCCTGGACCGAGAAAATCATCAGAAGGAATGCAGAGGCAAAAATGACGAAAAAAAACAAGGGTCTCCGCTGAATAGGCGCATTCATGATCAAGCGGTCTGAGTCTTCGAAGCGTTTTCCTGAAGACGCATTTCGATAAGTATTCGGATATCGTCGCTTGT
>JAYNKS010000118.1:0-5665 GCA_038111345.1 Gammaproteobacteria bacterium
ACCGATTCCCGATGGGCGCGACCTCTCAACGCTAACCCCCCCTACCGGCCATGAGCACAAAGACACCCTCAGACCGCCGCCAGTTTATGAAGTTGTGCGCGGGAACCGCAGCGGCCGTTGCGGGATATCCAGAATCGCTGGTGGGCGCTACCCAATCAGGTGAATTTTTCGAACGGGTCAAACTCCTTGATGACCAGCGTAAACCCTTATTGGCGAGTGCGCTACCTATCGACAAGAGCCACCTTTTCTTCTACCCGTTTGTTTCCACCCCGTGCTTTTTGATTCGGCTGCAAACGCCGATTGCTCAGAACGTTCATCTGGAGACCGTACAGGGCAAGGAATACGATTGGCCGGGCGGTGCCGGACCCGACCGTCAGATTGTTGCCTTCTCCGCCATTTGTGCGCATAAAATGAGCCATCCGTCTACGCAAGTCAGTTTCATCAACTATCGCACAGACGAAGTCCAATACACGGGCAAAGACCGAAAGTTTCACCGCCGCTCGGGACTGATCCATTGCTGCTCTGAAGGCAGCGTCTACGATCCCGCAAAAGGGGCTGCGGTTCTGGGCGGACCCGCCCCAAACCCGCTAGCCACCATTCTGCTCGAGCACGATCCAAAGACAGACGAACTTTACGCGGTCGGTGTGGCCGGCGAGACGATGTTTGATTCTTATTTCAGATTCTTCAGCGATCGCTTGCGACTTGAGTTCAAGACGGACGACGTGCGCGCGCCAGCGAGCGACGCGGTCCCTGTCGTGGCGGCTGACCAGTACTGCCGCCAGCAGATTCTCTGCTGAGGCCCCTAGCCCGTCAGTTCCTGCGCGATTTCTGCATTACCCGACTGGCGGGCATAATCAAGCGGCGTGCGGCCCGTGCGGTCCTGCAAATCGGTTCTTGCTCCCGCCCGTATCAGGCTTCGCGCGATGTCCAGGTACCCGAGGGCCGCCGCACGATGAAGCGCCGTGACGCCATCATTGTTTCGGACGTTAATCTCAACTTCGCCCTGGGCGAGAAAAACTTCAACGATCGCAGCCCGGTTCTGTTCCACCGCGTGCATGAGGGGTGACCAGCCAAAAATATCGTTTAGATTGGGGTTCGCCCCCGCTGATAACAGTGTCTCAACAATAGGCGTGAATCCCTTCGCCGCGGCCAGCGTGATGGCGGACCAACCATTGACCGCCTGACTGTCCACCGCTGCCCCTCTTGCAAGCATGAGGCTCACGATGGCCAGATTACCGCCTACAGCTGCGTGCATTAGGGGTGAGCCGCCGTTTTCATTGCTCAAATTGACATCAGCGCCTGCACGCAACAAGGCCTCACAGAGGGAAAGATCGCCCGCCTGAGCGGCCACCATCAGCGCTGTCTTTCCCTTTTCGGTCGCGAGGTCAGGCTGATCGTAGCCCTGATCGAAAAGCGCTTGAAGCCTTCCAGGATCTCGGGTTTCAATCCCCCGAAGCCATTGTTGACCCGGGGTAATCCCGGGGCTCAAGTCTGGGGAGGCATCCGCCCGGGCAGGCGAGCAGAACAGGGCGGAAAGCACTGCGAAACCCAGTAAGGCCGGGGCCAACGCGCGAAGCCGGGCACCCAGGAGATACTTCTGTTCCGTGAGCAGTCCCATCACAAGCGTCTTATCATTGCGCAAGACAAAGGAGAAAGGCGAGACAGCCTTACGGCCTGTCTCGCCCTCGAGAGGAGTCGAGAATTTAGGCGTCGCTCTTTGCAGCGCCTTTCATCTCGGCATACCAGCGATCATGGTGCTCCTTTGCCCAGTTCTCGTCCACCTTGCCGGTGACCATACCCTGAAGCGTTCCAGGCACAAAGAAAACCGCCAGAAAGATGTGGCCAAAAACCAGCGCGATGAACAGAACCGCGATTATCGTATGGATTACGTGCGATAACTCCATCACGTGCCGATACTGGGTGAACTCAGGGAACGTGGCCACCATCCATGAAGCAATCGCGGGGAAATCGAGCACGTAACCGGTCACTGAAACCACGATTCCAAGGAAGATAGTCAACCAAAAAAGGATCTTCTCCCCAGGATTAAACTTACCGGCGCTGGCATGAGATTTGCCGAACATACCGCCACCCTGAGCAAACCATTTGAGGTCACCTCTTTCGTATAGGTTCTTGCTGACCATATTGAAGAACAACAGGAATATGGCCACGGGGAAAAGCGGTCCAACGAAGTTATGTACGTTCTTGGCACCATATGCCAACGTGCCAAAAGCTGCTTTGCCAAAGAGCGGAATAAGCAGCGGTCGCCCGAATAACAGGATCAGGCCCGACAAGGCTAGCGCGATAAAAATCCCAGCCAAAAACCAGTGAACAAAACGGGCATTCACCGAGTGCCGGTCCATCTCCTTACCTGATGCCCCCGCGTGCAGAGTCACCGGACCCCGCATCGCGTAAACGGCCCCGATAATAAGCAAAACCACGATCAGTAGATCGCCGCCTTTCGGAAGGAGTTCTTTATTACGGACCGCTGTCCACTGATCGCCCTGCTGATTCACAAGCACAGCGCTGTCATGGCCCTTCACCTGCGTAGTTGCTGGCGTATCGAGCCTTCCTCGGACCGCCTCCCACAACTCCGCTCCGGGGTTTGGATTATTGATAGCAGAGATCGGGCCTTCTTGAGCCGCGACGGTTCCGCTATTGAAAGCGGCCAACAACGGAAGGATGGTCATGGTCAACGCCAAGATCCAGTATTTAG
Organism: Gammaproteobacteria bacterium; assembly: GCA_038111345.1. Classification (GTDB taxonomy): domain Bacteria; phylum Pseudomonadota; class Gammaproteobacteria; order Arenicellales; family UBA868; genus UBA868. The sequence goes on from JAYNKS010000118.1 coordinate 2,714, forward strand.
AGATGCGCACGTTCGACTCCTTTAAAAGCCATTTGAATTTGTACGACAAAAAGCCCTGGCTGTTAGCTCATTCACCTCTGAACGGCCCCAACGCACGACGGCGTAGTGCTTAAGGTGGCTACGCGGCCTTCAGGTGCGGAAAAGGCGCCCTAACAGGGACGCCCTTCCGTAAATCACAAAAGCTTTTAACGCAGTGACCGGGGGGCGATCAGGACTTTCATCCCGATCGCCCCCCTTGATCAACGTACGTTAAAAGCGGACGACTTAGCCTTTGACGCCCTGCTTGTCGTAGGCTACGCCCCAACCCCACTGCAGGGCACCGGCGCCGCGATACATGACTCGCTCGCGGAAGATATCCGCGACCTTGTCACCGTCGCCTGCCAGAAGCGCCTTGGTGGAGCACATTTCCGCGCACAGCGGCAACTTGCCTTCCGCCATACGGTTGCGCCCGTACTTACGGAACTCGTCATTTGAGTTATCCGCCTCCGGACCGCCCGCACAGAACGTGCACTTGTCCATCTTGCCGCGCGAACCAAACGCTCCCGTTTCGGGGAACTGGGGCGCGCCAAACGGACAGGCATAGAAGCAATAGCCACAACCGATGCAGATGTCCTTGTCGTGCAGCACCACACCGTCTTTCGTGGTGTAGAAGCAGTCGACAGGACACACCGTCGCACAAGGCGCCTCAGAACAGTGCATGCAAGCCACGGAGATGGAACGCTCGCCCGGCTCACCATCATTGATGGTGACCACGCGGCGGCGGTTCACACCCCAGGGGACTTCATGCTCGTTCTTGCACGCCGTCACGCAAGCGTTGCATTCGATGCATCGCTCAGCATCGCAAAGGAACTTCATTCTTGCCATGAGTTATCTCCTCCCTTAGGCAACGCTAATTTTGCACAGGGAACACTTGGTTTCCTGCATCTGGGTTACTGAGTCATACCCATACGTAAACGCCGTGTTGGCAGACTCACCGAGCACATATGGATCCGCACCTTCCGGGTACTTCCCGCGCAGATCCACGCCTTCCAAATGCCCACCGAAGTGGAACGGCATGAACACCACGCCTGGAGCGACCCTGCGCGTCACCATGGCCTTGACCTTAACCTTAGCGCCCTCAGCACCCTCGACCCAGACCATCTGGCCATCGCGAATACCGGCGTTATTGGCATCGGTCGGATGGATTTCAGCAAACATATCCTGCTGAAGCTCCGCCAGCCATGGGTTGGATCGAGACTCATCACCACCACCTTCATACTCCACCAGGCGTCCGCTTGTGAGGATTAGCGGATAGTCTTTCGAGTAGTCGGTGGCCTGAATCGAACCGTAACGGGTCGGCAGGCGGTAATGCATCTTGCGATCTTCGTAGGTCGGGTATTTCTCGACCAGGTCGCGACGGTTGGTATAGAGCGGCTCACGATGAACCGGTACCGGATCCGGGAAGGTCCAGACGATGGCCCGAGCCTTCGCGTTACCAAACGGCGCACAACCGTGCTTTATGGCAACCCGCTGGATCCCGCCCGAGAGGTCGGTTTTCCAGTTGCGGCCTTCAGCAGCAGCCTTCTCATCCGCGGAAAGATCATCCCACCAGCCCAGCTGCTTCAGAAGCTTCTCGCTGAACTCTGGGTAACCGTCCTGGATTTCAGAACCGACCGGATACGAGCCGTTGGCCAACAGACTTTCGCCGTTGCGCTCCACGCCAAATCGGGCGCGGAAGCAAAGCCCACCATCGGAGACCGGCTTGCTCGGATCATAAAGGTTTGGCGTGCCCGGGTGACCCATCTCGGCCGTTCCCCAGCAAGGCCACGGTAGACCGTAGTACTCGCCATCACAGGGACCACCTTCAGCCTTGAGCGTCGTGACGTTAAACGTGCCCCAGTTTGCCTGTTGCTTTTTCATCCGCTCGGGGCTTTGACCGGTGTAGCCGATCGTCCACATACCCTTGTTGAACTCGCGGGTGATTTCTTCAATCACTGGCTCGTCGTTCTCGACCTTGATGTTCTTGCAGAGCTCGTTGCTGAAGCCCAGCTTCTTCGCCATCTTGTACATGATGATGTGATCAGGCAGAGATTCGAACATCGGGTCAATGACCTTGTCGCGCCACTGCAGCGAGCGGTTGGATGCCGTCACCGAACCATAGGTCTCGAACTGTGTCGAGGCCGGCAGCAGGTAGACGCCGTCCGTACGATCGTGCATGACCGCGCTGACGGTCGGGTACGGATCGATAACGACCAGCAGGTCCAGTTTCTCGAAGGCTTTCTTCTGCTCTAGGCCGCGAGACTGACTGTTCGGCGCGTGGCCCCAAAGCACCATCGCGCGAATGTTGTCCTTCTGGCCAATGTTGGCTTTGTCTTCGAGCACGCCATCGATCCAGCGGGATACCGGGATACCAGCCGTGTTCATTGGGAACTTTGGCTTTTCGGCAGTGCCCTCGTAGGCCGTCTGGTCGAATCGACCTTTCACCCACTCGAAGTCCAGATCCCATACTCGCGACCAGTGCTTCCAGGAACCTTCGGCGAGGCCGTAATAGCCCGGCAGCGAATGCGACAGGATGCACATATCGGTCGCGCCCTGCACGTTATCGTGGCCGCGGAAAATGTTGGTGCCGCCTCCGGCCTTACCCATGTTGCCAAGGGCCAGCTGGAAGTTGCAGTACGCGCGGGTGTTGTTGTTACCGATGGTGTGCTGCGTGCCGCCCATACACCAGATGAAGGTGCTGGGACGGTTATCAGCCATCATCTTGGCGGCTTGATACACGAGCTCCTCGCGAACGCCGGTCACGTCATAGACCACGTCTGGGGTCCAGTTAGCGACTTCTTTTCGGATCTCATCCATGCCGTACACGCGCTGATGGATGAACTCTTTATCTTCCCAGCCGTTCTGGAAGATGTGCCACATCATGCCCCAGATAATCGGGACGTCCGTGCCCGGTCGGATTTTCAGGTAGAGATC
>JAYNKS010000119.1:0-2866 GCA_038111345.1 Gammaproteobacteria bacterium
GAGGCATTCAGCGCCTCAAGATCAGAGGGTTGGCAGAAAATGCAATGCACGGATGACGCATTGAGTTTCTTTGCGATGATTGGCAGTGCTGAGGCGATTTGCTTGCGTATCTCTACGCCATCCACATCCGGGCGACAAAGGATGCGTTGACCCGAGACGGGAGTAAAAGGCGAGGCAATCAGTAGCTTGGGATAGTAGGCCAGACCGGCCCGCTCATAGGCGCTCGCCCATGCCCAGTCGAATACAAACTCGCCATAGGAGTGGCTTTTAAGGTAAGCCGGAACGGCGCCTACCAGAAGGTCGTCTATTTTCGCGGTGATATGACAAGGTAGCCAACCGGTTTCTCGCGAACAGCTCCCGCTACTCTCCAGAGCCAGCAAGAATTCATGGCGCAGACCGGGATCGTCCTCAGGAACCATGCGGTTCCAGGCATCCCGGTCAATCTGATTGATCCCCGCGTTTGTTGTTAAGAGTACGTGCTCCCCCTTATCATTGGGGGACGTCGCCTCGCTTACACCCTGTTCTTCTGATTGACTATCGACCTTCAATGAAGTCTCTCTCTGTCGCGATTGCGCAACTTAATTTTACCGTGGGCGGTGTGCAGGCCAATTTGCAGAAAATCATGCAGGCGGTTCATTCTGCGGAGCATGACCTTGGGTGTCGGGCCATCATTTTTCCAGAGCTGGCGATTACGGGTTATCCGCCGGAGGATCTCTTGCTGCGCTCCGACTTTCTCGACCAGAGCGATCAGGCGTTGGCCCGTTTGGCACAGTCCGTGGGGGATATTCATGTCGTGATCGGTCACCCCGTTCGAGAATCGCAGTCGTTATTCAACGCGGCCAGCGTTTTGCATCAGGGTAAAGTTGTTGCGACCTATTACAAACGGGAGTTACCCAACTTTGGTGTATTCGATGAGAAGCGATACTTTGCTGCAGGTGCGACCCCTTGCGTGGTGGACATAGATGGCGTTTCGGTTGGGCTCACGATTTGTGAGGATATTTGGCATACCGGGCCAGCGGCAGATAGTGTGAGCGCAGGCGCACAGGTCATTTTCAACCTGAATGCGTCACCTTATGATTTGGAAAAAGCGCGGGAGCGCGAGGAAAACGTCGTAGCGCAGCGCGCGCGTGAAGCCGGCGTACCGATTGTCTATGTCAATTTGGTGGGCGGGCAGGACGAACTGGTCTTCGACGGCGGCTCTTTCGTTTGCGATGCCGCGGGCATGACAGCGTATCGGGGAGCGTTTTTTGCAGAGACGCTTTTCCGGGTCGATGTCACCGCGCTAGGCGTGCGGGCGAAAACTGAACTTCGATCGCTACCCTCGCGATGCGAGAGCGTTTATGGGGCGTTAACAACTGGCGTTCGTGACTATGTTCAAAAGAATGGCTTTCGAGGGTCGGTGCTCGGCCTTTCTGGTGGTATAGATTCTGCACTGACCTTAGCGATTGCCGCAGATGCGCTGGGTCCGGAAAATGTGCACGCCGTGTTGATGCCGTCTCGATACACACGGGAGATCAGCATTCTCGATGCCAAAGCTGAGGCAGAGGCTTTAGGGGTCAGCTTCGATCTCATCGAGATTGACTCCCTTGCCGAGGCCTATGGTCAGGCGCTTAACCCGTTATTTAACAATCTTGCAAGAGATACCACCGAAGAGAATTTGCAGTCTCGTATCAGAGGCAATCTACTAATGGCGATCTCCAACAAGATGGGCAAAATGGTGCTCACAACCGGCAACAAGAGCGAGATGGCAGTAGGTTACGCTACGTTGTATGGCGACATGGCCGGCGGTTTTGCCGCGATTAAGGACGTCCCTAAAACGCTGGTCTATGAGTTGGCTCGATACCGAAATGAACAGTCACCCGTGATCCCTGAGCGCGTCATCACGCGCGCGCCATCGGCGGAGTTGGCCCCGGATCAGGAGGATACGGATAGTCTGCCCCCTTATGAGATTCTTGATCCGATCCTCGAAGCCTTTATTGAGAAGGATCTTTCGCCCGCTGAGATCTCAGCCAGCGGGTTTGACGCAGAGGTGGTGAGCCGCGTGACGCGAATGGTAGTCAGAAACGAACACAAACGTCGACAGGCGCCACCGGGTGTTCGAATCAGTCGCCGTGCGTTCGGACGGGATCGCCGCTATCCGATCACCTCTGCCTTCAATTGAGATAACGACTCTCTGGAAAGTTGAGTCGAAGCACGCGAGCCGTGTCGTCGCGTAAATCAGCCAGACCCATTCGGGCGTAGGCTTTCATCATGATGCCCAGTGCGTCCTCGACCGCTGAAGAGCTCGGATAGGTTTCCAGTACGCTCCGGGCACGATTGACGGCCGCGACATCGGCTCCCAGGCCGTAGTAATAACTGGCGACCTGAACATCATGGGTGGCCAGTACATTGACGATGTAGATAAGGCGCTTTCGTGCGTCTGGGGTATACCGACTGTCCGGAAAGCGGGTGATCAATTCCTGATAGACCAGAAACGCTTCTTGAATCGGCGCGATATCGTTGCTCGCGGGATTCACGCCAGATAAGGTATCGATCCAGCCCTCTGGCGGCCTAAACAGGGCGAGTCCTTTCAGATAAAAGGCGTAATCCACGTTCGGATGTGTGGGATGCATTCGGATGAACTGGTCAGCCCCGGATACCGCAAGTGCGAGGTCGTCATTCTTTAGATAGGCGTAGGCCATATCCAGTTGTGCCTGTTCTGCATTTTGGCCATACGGAAAACGGCCTAACATTTGTCGGTAGTTTGCAATAGCGCTTGGCCAATCGCTCGCCGCCATGTGCTTCTGCCCTTCGTCCAGAAATTCATCGGCGGTCCAGCCTGCGGTCTCGTCCTGTACTTCAAGCACGGAGCAGCCGGCTAACGCCC
>JAYNKS010000119.1:2876-3668 GCA_038111345.1 Gammaproteobacteria bacterium
GATTATGGCAATGCGCCAGGCGAAGCGCAGCAGGGCTTTGGCCTTTTGGTAAGGACGACTCAGCATCCGACTATTATACTTTCGGACCCCTTGTTAATAAGAAAGGTCCTCGGAACAAGATGGAGGAAGCAGAGGAGATCATCGTCGGAGTGGTGCCCGAGTCATCAGCGGGGGATCGCCTGGACAAGGTGCTGCCGGGGGTGTTCCCACCTTATTCGCGCTCGCAGCTTCAGGCCTGGCTAAAGGAAGGCCGAATTTTGCTAGACGACTCGGTCCCCCATGGCCGGCTGCCTGTTCGCGGTGGCGAAATACTGACGCTCGACCTTCCTCTCATCGAGCCGTCGAATTGGGTGCCTCAACCGGTTCCGTTGTCGGTGGTGTTTGAAGACGACCATGTCGTGGTCATCGATAAACCGGCAGGCTTGGTTGTTCACCCTGGTGCGGGCAACTCAACGGGTACATTGGCCAATGGCATTCTTCATCGCTACCCGCAGACCGCCCAACTGCCGCGCGCCGGGGTGGTTCATCGACTTGATAAAGAGACGAGTGGACTTTTAGTGGTTGCGTTGACTGAAGCAGCGCGTGGGGCGCTGATACGGGCGCTGGAACATCGCGACGTACAACGGGAGTACGTCTCAGTGGTGAATGGCACGCCGATCAGCGGAGGACGTGTTGATGCGCCGATCGGACGTCATCCACGGGACCGAATTAAGATGGCGGTCACGGACCACGGCAAGCCAGCACAAACCGACTATCGCATTCTCGAGCGCTTCCCTGCGCTGAAAGTGGGGC
>JAYNKS010000119.1:3678-5636 GCA_038111345.1 Gammaproteobacteria bacterium
CATACCTACCTTGCCTTGAAGTTACACTCGGGCCGCACCCATCAGATTCGAGTGCACATGGCGCATCTAGGATTCCCTCTTGTCGGTGATCCTATTTATGGAGATCGCGTCCGGTTTCCCTCGGGGGCGTCGGCGAACATGATGGAAACCCTCTCCGCGTTCAGGCGACAGGCGCTGCACGCTACGATGCTGGGCTTCACACATCCCGCGACCGGTGAGCCGCTCAGTTGGGTGAGTTCACCCCCGGCGGACTTTGACGGTCTGTTGACTGTGTTACGGCAGGACAGTGGGGTTCAAAAATGACGGCAGAGCCCATCCAATGGGTCGCACCACATTGGCCAGCGCCTCGCTGGGTGCGCGCCGCAACCACCGAGCGTGGCGCCCGTGCGCCCGAACGCCCGTATGACGGCATTAACCTTGCCCGGCACGTGGAGGATGAGCCAGATAGGGTCAGCCGATATAGGGCTGATTTGATGGCGGATCTCTCGCTTCCGGAGCAGCCGGTATGGTTGGATCAAGTTCATGGTACGACCGTAATCAATATTGATTCTGGCCCGTCAGCCTATTCAGCGGACGGGGCATTCACCACAAAAAAAGGGATGGTGGCCGCCGTACTGACCGCTGACTGTGCGCCCATCTTTCTGACGGACCGCTCGGGTGAGTTCGTTGGGCTGTTGCACGGCGGATGGCGAGGCGTCGCGGGGGGCATTGTGGAGCAGGGTGTGAAGGCTGTTCCGGCAAGTCCCGGTGATCTTCTCGCATGGGTAGGGCCGACTATCGGACCCAAATATTTTGAGATCGGGGAACAGGTAAAACACGAGCTGGTGCAGGACCCCACAGATGAGAAGTATTTTGCGCCTTCTAAGGATAGATTTCTTGCAGATCTGCCTGGATTGATCGTATCGCGATTACGAAGAGCAGGCGTGGGGTTCGCCGCGGCCAGTGGCCTTTGTACGTACGAAAACGCTCGGCGATGGTATTCGTATCGACGTCAGGGCGCCTGTGGTCGAATGGCCTCGTTGATATGGTTAGGTGACTAAGCCTATCGACCAGTGTCTGTATTCACATTCATAAAAAAAGCGGGGCATGTGCCCCGCTTTTTTTGGCTTCCGTTATGGATTCTTTAGGGCTTCGCGGTGCTCAGACCAAGAATCTCCCAATCCTGCATGCCGCCTCGATACCATTTAATTTTATGAGCCGGGTATCCAAATTTCAGCAGATTCGCGATGTTGTTCGGCGACTGACCGCACCACATCCCGTTGCAGAACATCACTGCCGTTTTTGCATCAGAGAAGTCAAACAGGCCCTCGCTTTCCGTTACGTTAAACACGGACTGCATGATCTCGGCAATATCGATCGGCGTGGCGCCTTTGGCCGGGTTTAATTTTGTCCATGGGACGTTGATGGCGCTTGGGATAGTACCTTTTGCGACCCAGTCCGGGGTGCGCGAGTCAATCACGACAATGGATGAATCGCCATTGCTCATTTTTGCGGCGTAATCCATCAGCTCGCGCTCGGCGATGGTCTCAACACCCGGTGCCAGTACGGACGGCTGAATGCAAAAGGGCGGGCACGGGCGTGATGTTTTTGCAAAGGCTGGATTGACGGTGTTGCCGTTGTCCTGGTTTCGGGTAATGTCCGTCGCTTTGCCGTTGTGCTTCACGCTCACGGCCATCTGGTCACCCCAGATGCCTACCGGTTTGTTATCCGCAGAGACCGGCCCCAGAAGGGCCACGCTCAGCATGCCTCCAACAATTATTTTCATCGTTTTCAAAGTGATTCTCCTATGGTTTTGTTTACAACATTGAGTACATATAGGTAGGGCCTTAAAACTTAGGTAGGGCCTTAAAACTTCGACTCTGTAGCCTTACGAGGGCCCCACTCAGATCAGTGCGCTAATCACACTCCGGCTCTTTGCAAATCTCGTGATCTGGATGAGACTCGCACCAGGTCACGCA
>JAYNKS010000120.1:0-228 GCA_038111345.1 Gammaproteobacteria bacterium
CCGTTGCACGACGGCAATGAGATGCTGATGACTGCGTTTGATCGGCTCCCAAGCAGAGTCAGGCAGTGAGATTTGGATGGGTTGTGATCTGATTTCTCGCAGTTCGTTTAAGATCAGGTGACCCGGGTTTAGCGTATAGGTTTGCATGAGCAAGGTTTTAACAAAGGTCAGGAAGGAACATCAGTCAATTCCTTATTGGGATGTGGAAACATCTAGTGCTTGCAGCGG
>JAYNKS010000120.1:297-2150 GCA_038111345.1 Gammaproteobacteria bacterium
TCCCAGATCATGATCGACGGCGCATTTGTATCACCACTGGTTATTGTGGACATGATCACAGTAGGAAAACTCAGCGATGGTAGGACACGCTAAGTCATTGAAAAGATGGTGGGCCCGGAAGGACTCGAACCTTCGACCAAGGGATTATGAGTCAACGACTCTCTTGAGGCCGCTCTATAAATCACTCACATACGCACTCCGATCCCACGCGAATGTGACTCAAGATGACAGAAAGTGACAGGAACGAACCTCAGTCGATCACGTTGTTCTGCAATATTGTCGCTGCATCTCTCCGATACCGCCCTTAGACGGACGATCAGGTCACACTACCCGGCTCGCCTTTTGGTAACAGAAACCACAAGAACCCCGGAATTCTTCAGGTCTTCCATTGCCGTAAAGGTCCTGGCCGTTGGATAACCATTACCTCTTAAGGTGTCATCGATGTCTGTAAACACACAACGGATACACTTTAAATTTTTATCCAAAACGCCTTGAAACTCTTCACAGTGATTATTCTCGGGCTGGAAAACTGGTTCGTCTCTCAATCGATCAGTGTACCGTGATCATCAAAAAACGGGTACGGACCCTCAAAGCTTCCAACGAAGCTTGTATGGGCAATGAGGCCTGTACCCGGCAACCAGTAATAAAGCTGGCAACTCGGCGGTTCGAGGTAAAAGTGCGGCCACTGCGCAGGGGCAAGGTCAAGGGCAACATAGTGCGAAGCGCTGGGCCCAACGCTGACCGTGACACCGTGCCATTGAACATGGATGGGCCGGTGGACATGGCCGCAAATGATGTGCTGCACTTGGGGATGGCGCTCAACTAGAGCGCCCAGGCGTTTGGCGTCTATAAAACCCTGCCGATCCATAGCATCAATGCCTGTCTTGAACGGAGGGTGGTGCATAAAAAGTACCGTGGGACGATCGGCCTGTTCATTGAGTCTGGCATCAAGCCAGGCAAGTCGCTCGCTACACAAGGTACCCTGGGAGTCCCCGGGAATTACCGTGTCGAGGCCAATCAGTCGTACAGGATAATTTTCAACAGTGTATTGGACAAAGCCGTTGTTCAGACCTTCGAGGTAGGCATCGCCCACAAAAGCCGCAAGCAGCGCTCCACGTTCATCATGGTTACCTGGAATCAGGTAGACCGGCATCGACAATGGACGTATCAACTCTCGCAATAGTCGATATTCCTCGGGCCGACCGAAATCAGTTAGATCGCCAGTCATCAGCACCAAATCCGGTTGCGGCTCCAGTGCCATGACGTGGGCAACACATCGCTCCAGATTCGCGACGGTATCGACGGTTTTATAGGCAAGTCTGCCGCGGGGAGACTTGATATGCGTATCCGTTATCTGTGCTATGAGCATGGGGTACAGGCTAATACGATTCGATGGTCCTGGTCATTTGCCATTTTTCTCTTGGGGCAAGAGCATGAGCGCCTCTGGCTTGATCGAGATCTTTACGACGTCTCCCGCCTTGGGTGCGTTCTGACCCGCGTATGTGGCTGTCAAAACACTAGCAGTGATACCAGTGATCCCCAGCCGGTAATGCGTACCGAGAAACGTGACGGTTTCAACTTGGCCAGTCAGGGGTCCTTCAGTATTGAGATGAACATCCTCTGCCCTGACATAGGCGTTGAGGCCAGTTCCATCTCTTGGTAACGTCAATGCGCCACCATTAAGATGCAGCGTCTTACCCTCGCTTTCCCCGCCAAGAAGCATCGCGTTACCCACAAACCCCGCGACAAAGGCTGAATTAGGATTCCGGTATAGCTCTTCAGGAGTTCCGCTCTGAACAACTTGACCAAGGGACATGACTGCCACACGCTCCGCGATGGCCATGGCCTCATCC
>JAYNKS010000120.1:2160-5624 GCA_038111345.1 Gammaproteobacteria bacterium
GCCACATCCTGATCATGGGTAACAAATATCGCGGTGATTTGGAACTCACGCAAAAGCACCGCCAGTTCGTCGCGCAAAGCGTCACGCAACGCAGCGTCGAGGGCTGAAAGCGGCTCGTCTAGAAGAAGCATCCGCGGACGGGGAGCGATTGCCCGCGCCAGGGCTACGCGCTGACGCTGCCCCCCCGAGAGCGCAGTAATTGCTCTCTTGCTGAAATTTTCAAGCTGGCATAGTTCCAGAACTTCGGTAACGCGGGTCTCGATCTCGTCTTTTGGTAGTCTTTGCATTTTCAGCCCGTAACCGATGTTGGCGCGCACCGACATGTTCGGGAACAGCGCATAGGACTGAAAGACCATGCCGACTTTGCGGCGTTCAACCGGCAGTGATGTGACATTGTCGCTATCAAACCAAACTTCACTGCCGGGATCGGGAGTCTCCAGTCCTGCGATAATCCGCAGCAATGTAGTCTTGCCGCATCCGGAAGGCCCAAGGAGCGAGACGATTTCTCCTTTTTCAACGGACAGTTCGGTAGGCAGTAGCGCTTTAGTTCCGTCCGGAAAGGTCTTGGCGGTATTGGTGAGTCGAAGAGTCATTGGGTTATTCTCTGAGCTCTTGCCGATGCCCATTGCATAGCCATTAAGAGCGGAACAATTAGTACGAAGAATACAAGCGTGTAGGCTGAAGCAATTTCCAGCCGCATAGAGGCGTAGCTGTCGGCGAGACCCACTGGCAGAGTCTTAAGATAGGGCGTGTGTAGCATCCAGGTTATGTTGAATTCACCGATGGAGAGCGTCACCACAGTCAGTGCACCGGCAAGGATTCCCGGCATTGCGTTGGGCACGACGATGTCACGGAACCTTTGCCAAGGTGACGCGCCTAGCGTGGCTGCACCCTCCTCAAGTGTCTTGAGGTCCATGGCAGCCAGAACAGCCAGGATGGAACGAACCATAAAAGGCAGGGTGTAAAGCACGTGACCGACGAGAATGAAAGTCCAGGAGGCACGAAAGCCCTTCATCGACCCATAGAGCTGCAGCAGTGCGAGCGCAATCGCCAGACCCGGGACTGCGAGCGGCAGCGAAATGAATTCTTCCAAAAGGCGTGATAACCAGCCGGGATGACGCGCCAGCCCATAGGCGGCTGGAAGCCCGATGATCAGGGTCACGACCAGGCACGCGAAGGCCAGCCAAATCGATAAAAAGATGCTGTCGGCATATAGCTCCCAGACTTTGAAAACCCACTTCAGGGTCAAGCCGGATGAGACACCTTTAAAATAGTTTACCGTGAGACCAGCAAGTATTGACAGCAAGGTCGGAACCAACAAAAACGCGCAGGCAGACAGCGTCACGATTAGCTGCAGTAATTTGACTTTTGAGTTGACCGTATCAGCCTCCAGCAGCCACGGTTGAGCCCGATAAACTGCGTGCGATCAGCAGAAGCACCCAGGTGACAATGCCCAAAACAATCGAAAGAGCAGATGCCATAGCGATATTTGCGGACAAAGTGAACTCTGTGTAGATGACCATCGGGATAACGTCGATATCAGTTGCCAATGTAAAGGCTGTACCGAATGCACCCATGGCCGTGGCAAATGCGATCGCCCCCGATGCAATCAGCGACGGCATCAATCCCGGCACGATGACGTCAACTACAAGCCGGTAAGGCGAGGCGCCCAGAGTACGGGCGGCTTCCTCTAGTTCCGGATTGAGTTTTTCTGCCGCAGCCATCACGGTCAGTAGTACGCGCGGGATCGAAAAGTAGAGATAGCCGAGAAATAGCCCGAGGACAGAATACGCAAAGACTACATGTCCCGGCGTAAGTTGATTTACGAGACCCTGCCGGCCCCCGAGCAAAATGATCAAAAAACCAATTACGACACCGGGAAACGCAAGGGGTAGTGTCAAAATTGAAATCAACGCGCCCCTACCTTGAAACCGGTTGCGGGATAGGAACATCCCTGCAGTGGTCGAGATAAGGAGCGCTGCCACCGTTGTCGCCAGTGACACCAGCACTGTCAGTACCAGCGTGTTGATATAACGCGGCTTTCGCAGAATCTCCAGATAAATAGCCCAACCCGCATCGCCACTGCCAGATTCGAGAAACAGACGCACGAGGGGCAAGGCGAGAAATGCCAGGGAAAAAATGAATAGGGGCGTTAGACACGCCAGAACGAAAGTTCGGTTTGTCATCGGATGGCAATGGGGCGGACTGATTTCCGCCCCTCATTGTCACTGACTTATCTACTTAACTTCAGACAGGTAGCGCTCGCCAAAGCCGGCCTGAGCTTTTTCCATCTTCGCGTAGTCAACGGCTACTGCACGCTCGTAGTCGCTAGCGGGGAGAAATTTGGAAGCCACGTCTGCTGGTAGTTCAACCGGTCGAGACGGCTGCAGATAGGCATTCGTCCAGATTGCTTGACCCTGATCGGACAGGATGAAATCAAGAACGCGCTTGCCGAGTTCCGGATTCGGACCGTTGTTTACCAGGCTCATCACATAAGGCACACGGACCGAACCCTCGCAGGGCAGCACGAATTCAAAATTGCCGTCTTCTTCATACTTTCCGCGATAAGCATTGAAGTCATAGTCGAAAAGGATGGGAATCTCGCCTGAAACTACGCGCGCGAAAGAGGTCTGCTTGGGAACGATTGGTGAGTTTTCAGCCAGGTCGTTAAAGTATTTGATTGCCGGGTCAAAGTTGTTAAGGTCGCCACCAAAGGCAATATTGACCGCTACGGCGCCTGCGTAGCCAACAAATGCTGAGGACGGATCAAGATATCCGACCATACCTTTGTATTCCGGCTTGGTCAGATCCGCAAAACACTGAGGCACCTCAGCGCCTCCAAGTGCATCGACATTTACGAACAGGCCCAGTGTACCGAAGTGAATGGCGAACCATTTACCGTCCGGGTCTTTCAGACCGTCTGGAATGTCGTCAAAACCGGTAGGCTTGTAGGCAGTAGCAACGCCTTCGTTTCCAGCCTTGATACCGGTTGTCACACCGTAATAGGCAACGTCAGCAACAGGATTTTCTCGCTCTGCCAGGAGCTGGCTTAGCGTTTGTCCGGAGTTCTTGTTGTCATGTGGCATCTGAATGTCGATCTCTTTGTCGATCGCTTCCAGCATCGATGCCCAGTCCGCCCATTGCGGTGGGCAGTTGTAGCAGACTGCGTCTGCAGCCAAGACTGGCTTGGTGAATAGTGTTGCGGTGAGCAACATTGTGGCAAAAACTGCCGGTCCTTTATAATTCATGGGGATCTCTCCTATTGGGATTTAATAGTCTTTTGGTTGGATCTCTAGACGGCGGAAAGGCTACATCCTTTCCGCCGTCCGCGCTTTCTGCAACCAGAGGCGCAAGACTGCCTCCGGCGCGGAAACTGTATGTTTGGTGAGAGTCAGGCATGTGAGGCGGGGAGGTATCATTGACCATTGACAGCACGGTTTTGCACGCATAGGCACCCAGCATTC
>JAYNKS010000121.1:0-5532 GCA_038111345.1 Gammaproteobacteria bacterium
TACTTATGGACGCTAAAGAACTTATTCATATGGTGTACCGCGGTACCCACGCCGGAGCGTCTTCGACGGTTAGTGTTTTCAGGCGTGGTATTGAGCAGTCGCCTTACGCCGACAAATGGATGACCGAAGGGCTCATGTATTCGGTTTATGCCGGTCGACTTTCTGCAGTGGGGACGGATCAGGATGATCCGCTTGAAGCGTACTGGAAGCTTCGAAAAAATCTGATGCTCTACGATATTCCTGAGCGCCCGATCGAAATCGAGGGCCCTGATGCGGTAGCGCTTCTGGATAAGGTGTTTACGAGGCGAATAGCGACCATTCCGGTTCTTCGAGCCTGTTATGGAATTATCTGTGCCCCCCATGGCGGCCTGGTCATGGATGGTGTCCTGATTCGATTGGCTGAAGATAAGTTCTGGTATGTCGAAGCCAATGGCGATACCGCCAAATGGTTTTTGGCCCTTTCTGATGGATTCGACGTCACGATCCGGGATCCCAAGTCGCGAGTGCTGCAAATTCAAGGCCCCAGCTCACTTAAGTTTTTGGAAGCGGCGGCGCCAGGGCAGATGCCTGAAAAGTTTCGCTATTTCGATGCCGCATTTTTCAATTTGGGTGGGCAGGAGGTTCTCATTTCCCGCACCGGTTGGACGAATGAAATGGGCATAGAGATTTACGGCAATGCCTATCTTGATCATGGTGCACTCTGGGATTTTCTTTTTGAGGTGGGCGGTGCATTTGGGCTCGAGCGCGCGGGGAGTGCGTCGCTTGGGCTGCGTCGAGTCGAGGGCGGTATTCTCGACTATCAATCCGATATCGATCTCACCATGACGCCCTTTGACGCCGGGCTTGGCGCCTTTGTGGATCTTTCAAAAGATCACTTTATAGGAAAGGAAGCCCTCGACAAGGCATCCAAGGAGCCCAGGCTTTTTGGATATGTGACTGAAACGGCAAAGGTAAATGCCGGACTCGTCATGCTCGAGGATGGCAAGCAGGTGGGGCATACGCGCAGCAGTTGCTGGTCGCCGACGCTAGAGAGGGGTGTTGGATACGTGGTGTTTGATCACCCAGCCGATCGGGGTGCGTCCTGGGTCGGGAAGCGCTTGACCCTGCGCGATCCGGACGGGGTCGATCAGCCGTGTGAGATTGTGACCCTGCCCTTTTTCGATAAGGAAAAGCGTCTGCCGCGCGGACTGCCGTTAAACGACTAAACTATCTAAGCACCACGAATAACGACTTAACGGAATGATCAGCAGTACCGACATATGAGCGCGAATACGAGCACCCGGTCGCTGTTTGAACTCAGAGGCAAAGTTGCGCTCATAACGGGCGCTAGCAAGGGCATTGGCGAGTCTATCGCCCGAAGCCTTGCCGAGTTTGGGGCAAAGGTGGTGGTCAGCAGCCGAAAAGCCGAAGCCGTTGCAGAGGTGGCTGCAGCGTTTAAAGCGGATGGCCTCGAGGCGACATCGGTGGCGGCCAATATGGGGCGCAGGGAAGACGTGGAGCAATTGATCGACGCAACCGTCACGACCTACGGTGGCGTCGACATTATCGTTAATAACGCGGCCACCAACCCGGTCTACGGTCCGATCCAGAAAACCAACGAAGGCGCGTTCGATAAGATCATGGATGTGAACCTCAAGGGGCCTTTGCTTTTATGCAATCGGGCTTATCCCGTTCTTAAAGAGCGAGGCGGCGGGTCAATAATTCACATCAGCTCGATTGGAGGTTTAACGCCTGAAAAAGGTATCGGTATGTACAGCGTCAGCAAAGCAGCGCTGATCAACATGACCAAAGCGATGGCCCAGGACTGGGGAAAGGACAATATCCGTATCAATGCGATCTGCCCGGGACTGATAAAGACCAAATTCAGCGAGGCCCTGTGGAACGATGACGAAAACCGTGAGCGTTTTCTCGCCAAAATCCCAATGGGGCGCTTGGGCGAGACCACCGATTTGGGTGGACTGGCGGTTTACTTGGCGTCTGATGCCTCGGCATATTGCACAGGTGGGGTCTACATGGTTGATGGCGGCTACGCAGCCGCCTAAGCGTGAGGAGAAGAATCTATGCCTTCGTTTGATGTAGTCAGTGAAATAGACGAGCACGAACTTGCGAACGCGATTGATCAAGCGAATCGCGAAGTTACTAATCGATTTGATTTCAAGGGCTCCGATGCGCGCATCGAATTCGCCGATCCCTTGCTCACGATCTTTGCCGATGATGAATTCAAGATCACGCAGGTGCGCGACATTCTGGATATGAAGCTTGTGAAACGAGGGATCGATATCGCCTGTCTTGAGCCTAAGGAGGTCGAAGAGCGAGGCGGCGGAAAAGCCGAGCAGAAGATCACTGTGCGAAGCGGCATCGACAGCGCGCTTGCAAAAAACCTGGTAAAAAAAATTAAAGCGAGCAAACTGAAAGTGCAGACCGCCATTCAGGGCGATCAGCTTCGTGTGACCGGCAAGAAGCGTGACGACCTTCAGGAGGTCATTACGTTTTTGAAAGAAGAAGACGTTGGCCTACCGCTTCAGTACACCAACTTTCGGGACTAGCGCTTAGCTCTCCGATGGTTTCCGTAGGTATCACGGACTCTGTTTGTTGAGTGAGCTTTCAGTAGGACACTGAATGACTTGGCGAGAGCGCTTGGATGCACAATCGCAAAGCACCATGAAAAAGGAGGAATCAATGAAACAACTCATTCTAATGTTTCTTGTGACGGGTCTTGGTATGGCGGCCCCTACTCAGGCATGTTTTTTGACCTTTGCCGATGCAGGTCATGTGGAAAGTGTCGATATGACTATGAATGACTGCAGTTGGGCGTACACCCAGCTTTGGCAGCATCCCGATGGTATCTTTGATCATGCGAAATACGATCCCCACATGGCACATGAATTTGACGCATTTATAAACGGCTACGTGGAAGGAGCGGTGGGCTGGCCTGCCAATAGTTCTGCCGAAGAGGTTCATCTTGCGTTAGAAGAGTGGTTCCATAGCAATCCACCTGGCCGCTGGCAGTCTCCCTGTAAGGTGGTGATGACCGAAGTGCTTGAAAATCTGGGTTGGATTTGATCCTTTTAGCCCACGACGCGGTTGTTGCCCATGCCGATGAAGGATGGCCAAACACTCGACAGATCAACTCCGGAGGTCATCCGCACACCCCCGCCATCTACGGTGAGGCGTTCCAGTTAAGGTAACCCTAGGCGCTTGAAGGGATCAATGAAGAGATCAATTCAATGAAGAGATCAATGTAGTAGCGCCTCAAACCGCCAAATGACCATTGCCCAAGCGAATACCTGATTTGGGGCGAAGGAGATAGTGCAGCTCTTTAAGTGCGCAGGGAACCAACGCATTTGAATGCTTACTGGATTATTGGGCTGCTGAGTGTGGTGCTGCGCGCGGTGGTGGTGACGTATCGATCTATCTTTATGAAGATTAGGTTTTGGCGCCTAATGATTATCGTGATGCATCACGCCTTAGTACGCTTCCGTGCTTAAAGTTGAACGAGAGCGAATTAAGGAGCAGAGGATGAGGCGCTTAATACCTGTGTTGTGTGGGTTTATTCTGATGGGGCCTGCTCATGCATCAGATAAATTGACTGAGGCCTTTATATTGAAGTGCGAACATCTAATGGGCTGCATGATTGACAAAGCGGCGGCAGACTTGGAGAACTCGGACCAACTCAATTTTCTTAAAGCACAGACGACGCTTCAATGTCAGGCGCAGGCGGGTCAATTGGGACGCCCGGCACCTGAATCGGTAGACAAAGTGATAGGGTGTCTTGAGACCATGGCTGAAATGAGCTGTGACGACATTACGGCGGGAAAAATTCCTGCAGCATGTCAGGAGATGAATATTTAAACGAGACAAATCACAACGCACAGGTAAAGACGGCCTGTGCGTTGGTTGGGCCCGCTCTGTGCGATCTATGTTGCTTTCTCAGCAGTTGGATTGACTAAATAAAAAGCCGGTTTGGTGATTTTCGAATCACTTGTTACAGTAGTCTGAATCTTGCCAATCTGCGATCTACTTTAGATCGTGAGGGAGTTAGCAATCTGTGGACATGGCCCTGCTGCTGGAAAGTCTCACCGTTGTTGGATACTGGGGATTGGTGTTTGTTACGGCTCCCGCGCTCATGTTTGTTTTTATCTATCTGGGCGGCGTGACGCTCGTTCTTTTTGCCATGCTTTGGGACGTGATCAGGGGCGGGGCTGGCATGATAGTGGGCGAAAAAGCGTCAGAAAAAGCGTAATTAAAGTTCCAAGGTTGGCGGTTGATCCTCAGGCATGAATCTTTTTTTGATCGAAGTCATCGGACTTTTGATTCTGGTTGTACTAATCGTTTATCTCGTCAAACGTAAACCAAAGGCCTAGCGCCACTCTGTCCGAGTGCGCATCTACCGACTCGCTCAGCCAAGCAAGTTTGGTTGTTATAGGAATGTCGGTTGATTTACTACGAAATAAATAATAACGGCAGCAGCAATGAGTATGACCATGAGGATAATCTCCGGGGCTGAGTAATGAGAAGCCAGTGGACGGTCTCTTGAGGATACATCTACCTATCTGTCCTGCTCATATTATGCTTGGAACTGGGCGATGCGGCAGGCCTCAGACTGAAGACGCGAAGACACGCAGATCGAAGACCGCCGTCGTTGGAAGGATCTAATTATGATGGAACGCCGGGACCCGCGGGACCCTTCCGCAAAAATCACCCCGTCGGCGAGCGCCATTGTCGTCGTTGTATCAATCGCGATTGTGCTGAGCGTGTGGATGGGGTGGCTATAGCGGGTCTAGCGTTGACCCGAGCATGTCCATCCCTTTGGCCGTTTAATCCCATCGCAGTACACATACTCGTCTGCATTCTTGTGGTTGTCGGCCATACCTAAGGACGGCAGAAAAACGATCACAACAGCGCACAGTAGACGTTTCATATTTGCTCCCGAAGAAATTTCAAAAAAGACGATACGCCCATTGCTGTGATGTGACTGTCTAGATCAGCACCAGGCCGACGATAAACTCAGCCTCAAAAACCCCGATCAACTGTCAAGATTAAGGAAGAAATAATGAAGAAATTAACGTTGGCGTTGTGTCTTTTCGGGATGGCCACGTCGGCATCTCTTGCGCATGACTATTCGAAAGACCATAGCCATTGCCACGGTTCGGTGAAACCCGCGTGGTGGAATTGTGCAGATGGTAAGTAATTATCGGCTCGGTTCGAGTGCTGATGAGCGATGGTGTGGACTCTCGGAGGTCCAATAATAAGCACTAGAGGGTTCGGGGCAGCGTTCTCAATACGCCTCGTAACGCCTCAGTGGCTGGCAAATAACCGGTGTGGTCGAAGTCTTTAACGACCTGAACGCCACCGACGATCACATTTCGGACGGGGTTAGCAGTACCGGAAAAGATCCAGGTATCGAGTGTTTGATCTTCGGTTAGGGCCTCAAACTCAATTCCGTCGGATGCGAGCTCGATCAAATCGCCCCGTGCTTGAGGTTCAACGCCACCAAGGCGCTCGCCTTCTGCACGGCGCCCGCCGGTAACT
>JAYNKS010000122.1:0-420 GCA_038111345.1 Gammaproteobacteria bacterium
GCGCAAGAAAGTCAGAGCATTCCCTGCCGGCCACGTCGATGATCTGAATATATTCACCCGCTCGCACCTGATAGTGGCTGGCGGTGCATTTGTCGATTCGAAAGTCGAGCCTGGGATCGCTCAACGGCTCGGGTAATGTGGAGGCTGGGAAGGCGGCTGAGTTTTTGCGCTGGACGTGGACGATGAGTGTGGTCGGCGGCAGCGGTCCCTCGATTGTCATCCGCTGTCCTGGCGCGCAGACGACACAAATTAGAGGTCGGCTAGCAGTGAACGTCACTGTTTCCTTCGCGGGACTATCGTCGCCGAACAGGCGGATCGCCTGCGCGCGCGAGATGTCTACTCCGCGCCGGTTCAGGCCGGCCCGGCATTTTTGGGCATCGGCTGAAGTGGAACGCATCATCTGATGGAACCCATCGGCCG
>JAYNKS010000122.1:430-2295 GCA_038111345.1 Gammaproteobacteria bacterium
ACCTGCTGATCGGAAAGGCCCGCGCAATCGGGCTCTCCCGTTTGATTGAAAGCAATTACTTCAGCAAGCTGGCCACCTTCGGGATCCTCAATGGTGATGAGGTCGTCGCCTTGCAATTCGATGATTGCAGAGCCGCAGGCAGAGATGGTGTAGCGCTCTTTCGACGGGTCGGATTGCCACAGACCGGCCTGGCGGGGAAACGACCGGTTAATGAGGGTGGCGTCCACGTTGATGTCCTTTCTTGACGCCTGGTTCCGGAAGCGTGAGGTGTTTTAGGGGCAGATCGACCATCTTAACTAATATCCCTATAAAAATCGTTTCTAACTGAAAAAGGTCCTAATTAGGTATAAGTATATGAAAGAAAACAAGAAATTTTGGGTATCGGGGGAGGGTTTTGTCCTTGAAAATTTCAGTTCTGATGGTTTTGAGGTTAGGATGTTCGACCGTGGAGAGGCTTGGTCGATGTTCCCCACGTGGGCGCTCGCCAATTCTTTTCCTTCGCAGTTCTGGGTAGTGGTTTCTGGGCAAACTCAACTTCTGGTGGAGGACAAACAGTGGACAACGAACTTAGCGCCCTGACGACCGTCTTCACGGAATTCTACTACTGGGTCACCGTCGTATTGATGTTCCTGATCCACGTGGGCTTCTGCATGTATGAAGTAGGCGTCTCGCGGCACAAAAATCATCTCAACACGTTAATGAAGAACACCATGCTCATCCCGCTGGTGACGGTGACCTGGTTCTTCTTCGGCTGGTGGATCTATTGGGCGTTTCCAAACGGTCCGGGGATTCTTGGCGGCCTGATTCTTGAGGCTGATGGCTACGGCGCCAACGAGTTGGCGCTTCCCTGGACCTCCATCATGGCGGTCAATATGGGAGACCATATTAACGGAGTCTTCTGGGCGGCGTTCCTGCTGTTCTCGTGGACGGCAGCCTCGATTGTGTCCGGCGCCGTCATTGAACGGATTCGATCATCGGCTTTTGCCGTCTTGGCGATCGCGATTGGCTCGGTCTTCTGGACAATCGATGCAGCCTGGGGTTGGCATTACGCGGGCTGGATGATTCAGGTGCTGGGGTATCACGATGCCTACGCGTCGGGCGTCATTCATGCGGTGGCAGGCGGATTTGGTCTCGGTGTGCTGGTGGTGCTGGGACCGCGAATCGGTAAATTCAACGCCGACGGCTCTGCCAACAACATTGGCCCGCGCAATCCATGGTTGGTGACGGTCGGGCTTTTCCTGATCTACACCGGGTTCTGGGGCTTTTATGCGGCCTGCAACATTCCGATCTACGATGCCGGGAGTGATTACGGGGGCGGTACCGCATACTTCACCGCGACCAATATCTATGTTGCCCCGACGACATTGAGCGGTATCACCATGAACTTCTTGATGTCCTTGTCGGGCGGCATGCTGGCAGGTTACGTGGTGAGTAAAGGCGATCCGTTCTGGACCTATTCGTCTGGTCTTGCGGGCATCATCGCGGCTTCGGCTGGAAATGATCTTTACAACCCCTTGCAGTCCATGATCATTGGCGCGGCGGCCATTCCGGTCATTTACAAGCTGCACTTTTGGGTGGAGAACCGTTTCAAGATCGACGATGCGGTCGGTGCTGTTGCGGTGCACGGGTACGCGGGTGTTTTTGGACTGGTCGTGTGCGGCTTTATGCTCTGGGGATATCCGGCATCGGCCTATTACGATGCAACCGTTAACCCGATCGGCATGATTATCGGTGCCGTAATTATGTTCGGGGTGCTCGGCTTTTTGCCTGGTTGGGTCATCGCCAAGATCCTTAACAGTTCCGGCAAGCTGCGAATTCCGCGAGAGGTAGAAATCGCGGGGCTGGATTATGAGTTCGCCGAAGCG